>JAEMTX010000066.1 GCA_016462055.1 Acidimicrobiia bacterium
GGCTTGCACTTTGCTGCATCACGATGCGACCGCTCTGCCGAGATCATGTACTCATGGGCCGAAGCCTCTTCGTATGCCTCGCCGTTCGTCACCAATCCCGACGAACGCAGCCATGTTGTCGCCACCATTGACTTCGACGATTCGGTTTCGGCCGACGAGGTCAACAAGATGCTCCGAGCAAACGGCATCGTCGATACCGATAGCTACCGCAAACTTGGTCGCAATCAGATCCGCGTCGCTATGTTCCCGGCCATCGATCCCGAAGACGTCGAAGCGCTTACCAAGTGCGTCGATTACGTCGTCGAGAACATCTGACCAACCGTTTGGCTACGGCCGAGGTTTGCGATTCCAATCGAGCGAACCGCCCGGCGCGAGTTCCTCGGGCACCGACTTGCCGAGCGTGTGCGCTTGCCAGGTGACTTCGTCGTTCATCGAAAGCGGGAAGACAACTTCTTCGAGCGACATCAGATCTTCAAATTGTGCTGCCCAAGATTCGGGAGCCTGATTATCGACCAGCACACCGTGGTTCTCGGCCAAAGCAACGCGCGCGGCTCGGCCACCACCCACGGAAAACGATTCGCCCGATACCGGGCAAGATCGATGACACAGCCACACCACAAAGGAAGCCACCTCTTCTGGTGGATAGTGATCGGCAAAGAGCGACGCCATAGGACCCGGGGGCAACGAACGAGTCAGGCGGGTGTAGGCCGACGGCATGATGTTGTTGGCGACGATGCCATGTCGACGACCTGCAGCGGCAATAGAGCGAGTGAAGCCGTACATCGATGATTTCGTGGCTGAATAAGGAATCGTGGTCGATGCACCGAACATCGCCGGCGAACCAGTCATCACGATTCGACCACCACCCCGTTCAATCAGATGAGGCCAGGCGGCCCCCGTCACGGCGATCGAGGTCTGCAAGGTTGCATCGATTGTTTCGTGCCACTCGTCTGCCGAGTTCGGACCAATGAGCGAGCCAGCGCCAATGCCGGCATTGTTGATCACGATGTCAACGCCACCAAATGCTTCGAGAGCAGTCTGAATAATGGCGCCACCTTGGGAAATAGCATTGTGACTGTCAGCGATTGCCTCGATCCCCTTGGCGTGAAGTTCATCGACCACCGATTGAGCAACCGGAACATTGTCTCCGTGCGGCCGACCAACATCGTTCACGACAACGCGACAACCGCGTTCGCCCAACATGTGCGCGTAAGCGCGCCCTAACCCACCACCAGCGCCCGTGATCACGGCAACCTCACCACTGAAGACGATGTCCTCAGCCACGAGCCATTCCGCCTGCGACGACAATGTCGTCGCCCGTGACAAACGAAGAAAGATCGCTGGCCAGATACATCACTGGACCAATAATCTCGGCCGTCTCGGCTACTCGCTTCAACGAAGTCGCGGAAGCAGCACGATCGTAAAAGCCTGGAGCCATACGCTCGGCGCCATCAGTCAGTTCGCTCTTCACTGGACCAGGACAAATCGTGTTCACACGAATATTCCACGGTGCGAGTTCTTTCGAAAGGGTGCGTCCCAGATTGATGAGACCTGCCTTCGATGCACCGTAAGCGCCAACGCCCGGACCACCGCTATAGGCGCCAACCGTCGCGATGTTCACGATCGAACCACCACCGGCGTCGCGCATATGCGGAGCAACGCATGTGGCCATGCGCAATGGCCCCTCGAGGTTTACGGCAAATACTTTGCGCCACAGATCGATGTTGGTGTCGATCAACGAATCGCTCGTGGGATTGATGCCGGCGTTATTCACAAGAACATCGATGCGACCAAATCGTTCCATGACCTTGTCGACAAAAACTGGGATGGCATCCCACTCGCCAACGTGACATGCCAGTGGAAATACTTCGGCACCAGTGCGTTCGGTGAGTTCTGCCGCGACCTGGTCACAAAGGTCCTGTTTGCGACTACTCACCACGACCTTTGCGCCAGCATCAGCAAAACCGTCGACCATGGCCCGGCCCAACCCTTTGGTCGAACCAGTAACGATGACGACCTTGCCGCTGAAATCAAATGTTGCTTGCATAACTCCCCCTTGTTTCCCCCGAACGTAGCCGGTCCGAAACGCGAAGAGGCCCGGTCGGTGACCGGGCCTCTTCCAACAACTTGGAACAACCAAACGCTCACTTCGCAGCAGCGAAGCCCTTGTCGAGGTCGGCGATGATGTCGTCGATTGACTCGAGGCCGACCGAAAGACGCACGAGACCCGGCTGTACGCCAGCGGTGATCTGCTCGGCTTCGGAGAGCTGTGAATGCGTCGTGGTTGCCGGCTGGATGGCAAGGCTGCGCACGTCGCCGATGGTGGCAACGTGACAATGCAGTTCAAGCGCCTCGACAAACTTCTGCCCGGCTTCCTTGCCGCCTTTGATGATGAATGCGGGCACGGAGCCGAAGCCCTTGCCCGCGGTGTACTTCTTCGCGCGCTCATGCCACGGCGAAGAGGTCAGGCTGGCGTGCTGCACTTCTTCGACCTGCGAGTGCCCGGCGAGATACGCCGCGACCTTTGCGGCGTTCTCGTTGTGACGCTCCATGCGAAGGCTGAGCGTCTCGAGCCCCTGAAGGAACAGGAACGAGTTGAAAGGTGTAGTGGCTTGGCCAAGATCGCGAAGCAACTGCACGCGAGCCTTGATGATGTAGGAACCAGCACCGAGGGCGGGCCAGTACTGAAGGCCGTGGTAACTCGGGTCCGGGTCGGTGAACATCGGGAACTTGTCGTTCGCCGAGAAATCAAACGAACCGCCATCGACGACGAGTCCGCCGATTGAGGTGCCATGGCCACCGATGAACTTGGTCGCCGAGTGCACGACGATGTCTGCGCCCCACTCAAACGGACGAATAAGCCATGGCGACGCGACGGTGTTGTCAACGATGAGCGGAATGCCGGCCTCGTGCGCAACTTTCGAAATACCTTCAATGTCAAGCACGTCGTTACGCGGGTTACCAATGGTCTCGCCATAAAACGCCTTGGTGTTCGGACGGATCGCACTGCGCCATTCGTCGAGATTGTCGGGATCTTCGACGAACGTTGCATCGATGCCGAACTTCGGAAGCGTGTAGTGCAGAAGGTTGTAGGTGCCGCCGTACAGCGCTGCGGACGCAACGATGTGGCTTCCCGCTTCGGCGAGGTTCTGAATAGCAAGCGCTTCGGCAGCCTGACCTGATGCAACCGCAAGTGCACCGGGAAGACCAACTGCAGTTGCCGTTGCCCCTTCGAGCGATGCGATACGAGCTTCAAAGACACCCTGCGTCGGGTTCATGATGCGGGTGTAGATATTGCCGATCTCGGCCAGCGCGAACAGATTCGCAGCGTGGGTCGTGTCTCGGAACTGATACGAGGTCGTTTGGTAGATCGGAACCGCGCGCGCACCGGTGGTGGGGTCGGGTTCCTGGCCTGCGTGGATCTGACGGGTATCGAAACCCCAGTTGTCACTCATGGTCACTCCTCATCGATCAACCGGCTCGGGCCGGTCGGACAGGAGCGAGACTCTAGGGGCCTAATCCCGACCAATCAACTCAACAATTAGAACTAGGCACAGGTCGCAGGCGGAAAGATGGCCGGTCAACCACTATCGCACAATGTCGCACATGTGCTACAACATCGGGATGGCCCTCACCTCTGACCCGCCCACAGTTGGCGCCCGTGAACTTCGCAACGAAACCCGGTCGGTCCTTGATCGCGTCCTCGAAGGCGACACCGTCATTGTCACCCTCGACGGACGTCCTGTCGCCCGCATCGAACCCATCAGCACGAAACCACGTTGGGTCAACACCGAGAAGTTCCTCAAGAACCTTCCCCTCGCTGATCGGGGCCTTCTCGACGATCTCCGCGAGTTCGATGAACTCATCGACAATGACGAGTTCGACTGACATGTCCGAAGCTCAAGGACTCCTCGACACGTCGTATTTCGTGGCGCGCGAATCTGGCCGGCCTCACAGCAGTGATCGAGTCCCCACCGATTGCGCCGTAAGCATTGTGACGATTGCCGAACTGAGACTCGGTGTGCTCACCTCTCGTAGCGCATCTGCGCGCTCACTCCGCCTCTCTACGTTTCTCTACGCGTCAGATCTGGATCCACTGCCAGTCGATGGTGAAGTCGCTGAAGCGTGGGCCCAATTACGAATCACCCTTCGGGATACGAAGACGAAGATGAGCGTGAACGATTCCTGGATCGCTGCAACCGCGATGGCCCATGCCATTCCCGTCATCACCCAAAACGGTGGCTTCGTTGAAGGGCTCGGCTTCGACATCGTCCGGATCTGACGTCGTCGCAACATTGCCCTCCAGACGCGACGGAGGGGCCCGAAGGCCCCTCGCGCACTCCACCCGCTGTCTTCAGCACCGCTCGGGTGCCTCACAACAAACCGTCGCCGCCGACCAAAGCCGGCGAGTTCCTTCACCCGAAGGTGAATCAGCCCTGAGCGCCGCCTGAAGTTTCGGCCACGCTCTTTCGACCAGCGGAGATCCACGGCATCATGGCGCGCAGTTCCTTGCCGGTCTTTTCGATCGGGTGTTCAGCGCCCGCTGCACGCAGGGCGTTGAAGTTCTTGCGACCAGACTCTGATTCAGCGATCCATTCATCGGCGAACTGACCAGAAACGATTTCTTCGAGGATCTTCTTCATCTCGGCCTTGGTCGACGGCGTAATAACGCGAGGGCCACGGGTGACGTCGCCGTACTCGGCAGTGTCAGAGATTGAGTAGCGCATCCCGCTGATGCCCTCTTCGTACATAAGGTCAACGATGAGCTTCACCTCGTGCAGGCACTCGAAGTACGCCATCTCGGGCTGGTAACCAGCCTCGGTGAGAGTTTCGAATCCGGCCTGAACAAGTGCAGTCACGCCACCACAAAGAACAGCCTGTTCGCCGAACAGATCGGTTTCGGTTTCTTCGGTGAAGGTGGTTTCGATGACACCAGCGCGGGTGCCACCGATTGCATCGGCGTAGGCAAGCGCAACGTTGCGTGCGTTGCCAGTTGCATCTTGCTCCACGGCGATGAGGCACGGAACGCCGCCACCCTCGGTGTAGGTACGACGAACGAGATGACCCGGACCCTTCGGCGCGGCCATCACAACATCGACGCCAGCGGGCGGAACGATGCGATTAAAACGAATGTTGAAACCGTGAGCGAAGAACAGTGCGTCGCCTGCAGAAAGGTTCGGCGAAATATCGGCGTCGTACACCGACTTCTGTTCGGTGTCGGGAAGAAGGATCATGACCACGTCAGCCCACTTGGTGGCATCAGCAACAGTCATAACAGTCAGACCTTCGGATTCAGCTTTGGCCTTCGACGATGAACCATCGCGTAGACCAACAACGACGTTCACGCCGGAGTCTTTGAGGTTGAGCGCATGGGCATGGCCCTGCGAGCCGTAGCCAATAACAGCGACCTTGCGGTCGGCGATAAATGAACGGTCGGCGTCGGCTTCGTAATAGACGGTGGCCACGGGAACTCCTGTAGTGGGATCGGATCGCCTGAAGGGCGGGTTGGAGAGATTACGACGAATGGGGCCCGGAACGAAAAGGAGGCGTTCCCGGGGTCAGATCAGGGATTACGGCGTGATGCGAGGCAAGGCGATACGGCCGGTGCGTTGGTAGGCCACGACAGCGGTCCCCATCTGAGAGGTGAAGGCATCGAGCGCCTCGGGGGTTCCGCCCAGCGACACAGTGATGCGATCTCCGGACTCATCGAGAACGGCGCCGCTGTATTCCTCAGTCAGGGAAAGCAGTTCGGGCTTCGACTCTGCCGAAACCGTGACCGTGACGATCATGAGTTCGCGTTCGACCGCATCGATGGGAGCAAGTTCGTCGATCTGCAACACATTGATGAGCTTGTCGAGCTGCTTGGTGATTTGCTCAAGCGGTGCTGATTCAACATCGACCACGATCGTGATGCGACTACGCGTGGCGTCATCAGTGGGTGCAACTGCCAAAGAGAAAATATTGAAACCGCGACGGGCAAACAAACCCGATACGCGGGCAAGAACACCCGGCTTGTTTTCGACAAGGACGGAAAGAATGTGATGACGCATCGCGGGGCTCATCGTTCGTCCTCCGGACCAACGACGATGTCGGAGTTCGACTTGCCCGAAGGCACCATCGGGAAAACCTTCTCGCGCGCATCGGTGCGGAAATCAATGACAACCGGACGGTCGTCAACTTCATTTGCACGCTGAATAGCCGGAAGTACGTCTTCGGGTGATTCGACACGCATGCCGACACAGCCCATTGCTTCGGCCCACATCTTGTAATCGGGAAGATCCGGCGAGAGATAGACCTCGCTATAACGCTCTTCGTAGAACATTTCCTGCCACTGACGAACCATGCCCAAATAGGCATTGTTCAAAATGGCAATCTTCACCGGAATGCGCTCGGCGGCAGCGGTAACAAGTTCTTGCGCGGTCATCTGGAAACAGCCATCGCCGTCGACGGCCCACACCATGCGGTCGGGACGCCCGACCTTGGCGCCAATTGCTGCCGGAACCGCGAAGCCCATCGTTCCGAGGCCACCGGAGTTGATCCAGGTGTAGGGATGGTTGAACTTCCAGTACTGCGCAGTCCACATCTGATGCTGACCGACGCCCGATGCAACAATGCAATCGTCAGGCGTGTTGTCGCGAAGTTGTTCAAGCACGAACTGTGGCTTGAGGAGATCGCCCGGTTCGGACTGCACGTAAGTAAGCGGGTACTTCTCTTGCCATCCGCTGATCGTGGACTTCCACGCTGAACGATCGGGCTGAACTTCTGGCGCACCGATCTGCTTCAGCGCAGTAATCAGTTCATCGATGACAAGACGACAGTCGCCAGTGATTCCGACGTCGGGTCGGCGAACCTTGCCGAGTTCCGCGGGATCAATATCGACGTGAATGATCTTGGCGTGCGAAGCGAACGCATCGACCTTGCCGGTGACTCGGTCATCGAAACGCGAACCAAGGGCAATGAGTAGATCCGATTCCTGCATCGCGGTGACGGCGGTGTAGTTGCCGTGCATGCCCGGCATGCCGAGACACAACGGATGATCATCGGGCATCGTGCCGCGAGCCATGAGCGTCGTGACGACAGGGATGTCGAGTAGTTCAGCAAGGGCAAGCAGCGACTCTGCGGCCCGCGCCTTGAGGATGCCGCCACCCGAGTAGATGACGGGGCGTTCTGCAGCAATGATCAGCTGCGCGGCATCTTTGATGAGCGCAGGATCGCCATCGAGGCGAGGGTTGTACCCAGCAAGATCGACGGAATCGGGCCAGTACCAATCGAGCGCCGAATTCGGATTGGTGGGATCGACGAGATCTTTCGGAATGTCGATGAGGACAGGCCCTGGACGACCGGTAGTTGCGATGTGAAATGCCTCGCGCACGATGCGCGGAATATCCGCCGCATTCGTCACGAGCTCGTTGTGCTTCGTGACCGAACGTGTGATGCCGACAGTGTCGACTTCTTGGAATGCATCAGTGCCGATACCGGCGGTTCCGACCTGGCCGGTGATGACCACCATCGGGACCGAGTCCATGTACGCGTCGGCAAGCGGCGTGATGATGTTGGTCGCTGCAGGACCACTCGTGACCATCGCGACACCAGGGCGACCGGTTGCATGCGCATAGCCCTCGGCCATGTGTCCTGCACCCTGTTCATGACGAACAAGGATGTGACGAATCGGCGAGTCGATGATCGGGTCGTAAACCGGAAGGATCGCTCCCCCGGGCAGACCAAAGATCACATCGACACCCTCGAGTTCGAGAGCCTTAATGAGTGCGGCACCACCGTTGGTTTTCATGGATGTCCTCCCAGATGCCGAAGCATCAGCGGGATCGGGCCGGATCGAACGGGCGGAACGTAAACGGCCTCCCGAGTGGGAGGCCGGGGGCGCACACGCGACGGTCGAAGCCGGCGTGTGCTAGCGGAGTACTACGAGCGAGGTAACGACCTTCGTGCTCACCGAATCAAGTCTTGCCGCCCGGAGACCTAAACGGCAACTCGGAGGATTCGCCGGAACCTAATGATGCCCTCAGACCAGATTTCGGCCCACCGAGTAGGCCACAAACGGGATACCAACCAGCAGAGTCATACGTGAACCCGAGACAAAAGCTGGGATCTTCCTCTGCAATCTAGAGAAAACCATTATCAGCGATACCAAAAGCCCGAGGACAAATACCCATGCAAAGGCATTCTCAGCCAGGCTGCCAAGCACATCTCCCCGGAAGAGGGCAACCACACCGTGTGTCATTCCACAGAATGGACATTGAGTTCCGAACCATGCCTTGATCGGACAACTCACACCCTGAGCGAATAACCGATCAGAAACCCCGGGCGCGTAAGCGACAGCTGCACATGCAGCTGTCGCAGTGACGAGAAGACCCCTCGTCACATGGTCAGAACCAGTCGCGCGTGCCCTGTACGTAAATCTGCTCGAATTCGGCATCAGACTTCGTGAGATAGATAATCCCCTCGATGAATCCAACGATCGATGTAGCCATGATGAGAAGTAACGGGAACACCAAGATTGACCCGCAAAAGCCGATAAGACCGCCCACCAACATGATCACCGCCGGCGTCGTGTAGCCCAAATAAAACTTGTGGATGCCGAAGCCCCCGAGGAAGATTGCAAGAAGTCCGGCCGCGATCTTCGACTTTGAACCTGGTGCAGCGCTTTCACCCGTTGAACCTGTACTGGTCATCGATACTCCTCGTTTCTGGCGCCACGACCGCCGCAGGCCTTATTGCCAACACTATCCATCCGGGGCATCGACAGACGCGATGCTTGACCTTGCAGCCATTGCTCAAGAATGCGTTGAGGCTCTGCCCTTCACCTGAGCCAAAACTTGTTCAAATCAGCCAAGGGTCTTGAGTTTTTACAGCGAACTCAGAAGTCGAAACCCGGGCAGTTCTTCTGGGTCCACTGATCAAGATTCTCGGAGGCTTTTTCGAACTTCGCGTCGTCCATCACAGATCCGGCCTTTTCCAATTTCGCAACTGTGTCCGGGTCAGCCAGATTGTTGAAATCAATACCCGCTACCGCATCGACGTAGGTCTTGATGGTGGAGACAACCATCTTCCAATCATCGCGAATCTCACTCGGGACACTCGAAGAGAACGATTCAAGCGATTTCACCATGGACGACACGCCGGCTGACATTTCACCGGTATCGAGCGCGTCCAGCTTTGCAGCGAGTTCTTCAGTCTTATTGAACAGATCGGCGCAGGCACTCGCATCGCTGCCACTGCCGGACTTCGCACTCGTATCCGATGACGAACCTGAGTTGCTCGACGAACCGCCACAGGCGGCTCCGACCAGCATCAAACCCGCAATCAAGAACGCCGAAAACACCCAATGCTTCATCTTCGACTGCATCACATTTTCTCCAAGGGACTTTGCGACAACCAAATCATAGAGAACAATATTCGCTCAAGTCTGAGTCAGAGGCTTTCGGCTCTACGCGATTCGAGAAGCGCGGCGACGGCTTTTCCGTCGGCTTGACCCTTGGTGGCCTTCATGATTTTGCCGGTAAAGAAGCCCTGCAACTTTACGCGCTTCTTGTCGTCGCCAGTGCAGAAGTCGGACCACTCTTCGGGGCTTTCAGCGATCAAGCCGTCGACAACGCCTTCGAGCTCGGAGGAATCCATTGCTTCGAACCCAAGTTCTGCGGCAATGACCTCGGGAGCGCGACCAGAGACAAGCATTTCAGCCAAGACGGTTTTTGCTTGGGTAGCGGTGAGTTGACCACCGAGTTCCAAGCCGACCAGCTGCGCAAACGTTGCGGGGTCGAGTTCTGCGGCGCCTACGCCAGAAAGATTG
>JAEMTX010000067.1 GCA_016462055.1 Acidimicrobiia bacterium
GAACTTCACGAATGTCCGGTAGTGCATGTTCGAGACACCGGCCACAATTGGTGTGAAGGTTCGAACAATCGGAACAAACCGGGCAAGGACGATCGACTTCGAACCGTGTTTGGCGAAAAACTTCTCGGCGCTCTCGACATATTCCGGTTTGAACAACCGGGACTTAGGCCGCTTAAAAAGAGAAGGTCCGACCTTCTTCCCAAAGAGATAACCCACCTGATCTCCGGCGATCGCCGCAAGGGTTACTCCCAGCATGACAATCCAGATGTGGCCGCCGGCGAGTTGGAATATCTCACCATCTTCCGAGATCTTGATGCCATAGGTGGCCAGCCCGGCGGTAAAGAGCAATGAATCGCCGGGGAGGAAGAAACCAATGAGGATGCCCGATTCAGCGAAGATCACGATGAACAAGCCGATAAGGCCGATCGACTCGAGAAGTTTTTGTGGGTCAATGCCGACTGCGAAAATTGCGTTAGTCATGGCGGGGAACATGGCCGGAACCCTAGCGGTGAGACCCTTGCTGACCGTGGCACATCAGCCACGAAACTTCTGACGTATGTCAGTAGCCGTCGGCGGGATTGACGAGCGACAACAACGGTTCATCGTTCAGATACAAACGCAGATTGTTGATAAACGTTGCGTACATGGCCTGGAACGCGCCCGACCAATTCCACGACACATGGGGGCTGAGTCGCACCGCAGGGTGCGAGTACATCCAATGGCCGTCAGGGAGCGGCTCGGGGTCGGTGGCATCGATATCGGCGCAAGCCACGATGCCACTGTCAAGCGCACGCAGCAGTGCACCGTCGTCGATGATCGGGCCGCGAGCCACGTTGACGAGTTGCACACCAGGCTTCATTGCGGCGAAGATCTCGTCATTGAAAAGTCCGCGAGTCGCGTCGGTGAGCGGTGCAACAAGCACGACATGGTCGGCATCGGCCACGAGTTCGGCGACAGAACGAACCATGCAGACGCCATCGATCGGGCTCGGCGCGTCGCTATTGCGCATTGCTGTGACTTTCATCCCAAATGGGAGCGCTCGCTGAGCGATTGCCGTTCCAATTCCGCCTAAGCCCAAAATGGCAAGGTTCGCGTTGTCGAGCGTTCCAAACGATGGCGACGGAATATTCCAATGCTTTGGTTGCTCAGCGACAAACGAGCCGGGCATGCGTTTCACGAACGACAACATGCAGGCCATGACCCATTCGGAAATAGGAACGGCGCTGAGGCCGCGTGAATTGGTGAGGATCAGGTCGTCGCCAATGAGGTGCAGCGGGAACTTGTCGATGCCGGTGCCAATGAGATGGACCCACTTCACACCACGACTGAGGGCATCTTCCAGAGTCGGAACGCTTGTGGGCGTGGTGATGAGCACATCGCCAACAACATCGGGGTCGATCTCGCCATCCATCGGAATGGCGATGACCTCGACCCGGGAAGCGAGGTCGTCGGGAATGTGGATCGTGTCGAGTCGACCCACATGGCTAAGCACTCGAAGCACGGTCAATCGCCCTCTCTCATGGCCTGCAGCAGCGGAGGTGCTGCGGAGGGTCAGCGTAACGGACCCAAACTCGTGGTGACCGAGGAACGGGCTTCACCGACTACGGTCCGAGCGATGCCCGAGTACCTCTCCCCCACGTGGTTTACCGAGGCCGATTCGCTTCTTCGTTCGAGCGAAGTCCTGAGCGCGCAGTCCAAGGGCGTGCATCTGGTGCTCGAACAACGAGTTGGCGAGGGCAATACCGCAACGGTGTGGCACGTGCGCTTTGCCGACGGCACCGTTTCGATGACCCAAGGTCTGGCCGACGAACCCGATGTCGTTTTTGTCTGTGATGTCGCAACAGCCGAAGGAATTCGCAGCGGCAAACAAAGCGCTCAAACTGCATTCATCGACGGTGCTTTGCGAGTCGAAGGTTCGATTCATTCGCTATTAGCGCATGCGGAATTATTCGCGGTGCTTGATGACGTACTCGGCCCGCTGCGCTAAGCACAACGGGCCGAGACCAAAGAGTTTCAGTTTTCGCTTCACCACTAAGTGGTGCGGCCAGAAGGTGCAAATGGAATCAGATGAGTCCGAGTTCCTTCACGCCGTCGCGCTCTTCAACCAGTTCGGCAACCGAAGCGTCGATGCGGCCACGTGAGAAGTCATCGATGTCGAGACCCTGCACGATTTCGTACTTGCCATTGGCGCAGGTGACGGGGAACGAAGAGATGATGCCCTCGGCCACGCCGTAGGAACCATCGGACGGAATCGCCATGGAGACCCAGTCGCCCTTGGCGGAACCAAGTGCCCAGGTGCGCATGTGATCGATTGCCGCGTTTGCAGCGGATGCCGCGCTAGAAAGCCCACGGGCTTCGATGATTGCCGCACCGCGCTGCTGAACGGTCGGGATGAAATCGTTCTCGAGCCACGCCTGATCGTTGACGAGTGCGGCAGCGTTCTGACCCTTGACTTCAGCATGAAAGAGGTCGGGGTACTGCGTGGCCGAGTGGTTACCCCAGATCGTCATCTTGGTGATGTCCGAAACGGTGGTACCGGTCTTGGCCGCAACCTGCGCCATTGCCCGGTTGTGATCAAGACGAGTCATTGCGGTGAAGCGCTCGTTCGGAATAGTCGGCGCGTTGTTCATCGCGATAAGCGCGTTGGTGTTGGCGGGGTTACCGACAACGAGGATCTTCACGTCTGACGCGGCGTTGTCTGACAGTGCCTTGCCCTGCGGCTTGAAGATGCCACCGTTTGCTTCGAGCAGATCCTTGCGCTCCATTCCCTTTGAACGGGGACGAGCGCCAACCAGAAGTGCATACGAGATGTCGCCAAACGCTTCGTCGGGGCTATCGGTGCGCACAATGTCCGAAAGCAGCGGGAATGCGCAGTCTTCGAGTTCCATCGCAACGCCCTTGAGCGCGTCCATAGCCGGAGTGATGTCCAGAAGCTGGAGGATGACCGGCTGGTCTTCTCCGAGCATCTGACCGCTAGCGATACGGAACAGAAGGCTGTAGCCGATCTGGCCGGCAGCACCGGTGACAGCTACGCGAACGGGGGTCTTCACAGGGGGGTCCTCCACAGGGACGTCAGGTTGACGAGTCGACACTAGTCAGCCGCTGAACCCCTGAAAAAACCGCGAGATCTGTTTGCCGACGGTCAATCGACCACCGTGCTTGGCAACGCCTTAGAGCGTGACCGGATACGGGAACTTGGCGTCCACGCCGCCGTCGACCACGAGGGTGCGCCCGGTCACATAGGCCGACATATCGCTGGAGAAAAACAGTGCTGCCGATGCGATATCGGCAGTCGCGCCCATCTTCTGCAGCGGAGCGTTGCCCGCATTAAGCGCACGCTGTTCATCGCTGAACACCGCTTCCATACGAGGGCTGAGGATCGTGCCGGGAGCAACTGCGTTGGCACGAATACCGAAGCCACCGAGTTCGATGGCCAGGGTCTGCACCCATGCCATGAGCCCAGCTTTGGCCGCCCCGTATGCGGCATGCATCGGAGCAGCAGTGAACCCGCTCACCGAAGCAATAAACACCATCGTGCCGCCGCCGGACTTCGACATGAGTCGACCAAATGCTTGTGACAACAAGAACGCATGGCGAAGGCAGATGTCGATTTCCCAATCGAAGGTTTCGTCAGTCATGTCGAGAATGGATTCCCAACGAGCCATACCAACGATGTCAACGAGGCCATCGATGCGACCGTTAATAGCTTCGGCATCGGCAGCAAGTCTTGCGGCACCTTCACGAGTGGTGACATCGCCCACCCAAGCAACACCGGCTGGACCGATTTCGGCGGCAATCTCTGCAGCACGATCGGCATCAACATCGACACACACCACGGTCTTAGCGCCCGCCTGCACGAGTGCATGCGAAGTCATGCGTCCCATGCCAACGCCGGCACCGGCCACCACAAACGTGCGGCCATCGACGCGAAGGCGTGAAAGGAAATCGGGTACGGGAGTGTTGTCACCGGTTGTCATGAAGTGTTCCGTTCTTGAGTTGATCGTTTGGAAAGAATGTCATGCCATCACCACGCCGCCGTTAGGGCGGATCACCTGTCCGGTGATGAACCGTGATGCGTCGCTCGCAAGATAGAGCATCGCCCAGGATTGGTCCTCTGGCGTGGCGATCGTGTGTAGCGGAGATTGTGCGGCCCGAGTTTCCGTGTATGACTCGCGCTCAGCCTCGTTGGTCGATCCGTCTGCGTTGGTCCAGCGTGACTGCACCATCGGCGTGTCAGTGAAACCGGGAGCGATCGCGTTCACGCGAATGTTGTTAGCACCGAGCTCAACGGCCGCGCAACGAGTGAGGTGCGAGACAGCGGCTTTGGTCATTGCGTAAATCGAAAGCGTCGGTGCGGGCATATCGCCACCGGCCGAGGACACATTGATGATCGAACCACCATTGGTCATTGTGCGACCTGCGGCAGCAACGCCCCAGTAGGTGCCCCAAAGATTGACCTTGGTGATGAACTCAACATCTTCGGGCGTTGCATCGACGATATTCATGTAGCGAATGACGCCAGCGACGTTTGCCCAAATATCGAGACGGCCGTGAGTTTTGATAGCTGCGTCGGCAAGAGCGTTGACCTGATCGCGATCAGAAACGTCGGTGGGAACGATCGTGGCGTTACCACCCGCAGCCGCAACCATTTCGGCAGTTTCTTCGAGACCGGCAACGCCGACATCGGCAATGAGCACGTTGGCCCCGGCCTGAGTGAACGTGATGGCGGCTTGGCGTCCAATTCCACCCGCAGCACCGGTGATGACTGCGGTACGGCCGTGCAGCGAAAACTGTTCGATGAGTTCGTTCGAGAGGGCTGGTCGGCCGTCAGTATTCGAGGTCATTGCTCGGTTCCTCTCGTGAGCGTCAGCGACACAGGTGATCTGCATCTGTTTTCGCTATTGCGAAGAACTCTTCGCTATGCTGTGGCCACCGTAGGACACCGGTAACACCCGGTCAATCGAACCGAAGGCGCTGTCATGGCCCGTCCCGCCCCGGCTGCCAGCCGAGCGATCCAGATTCTCGATCTTCTTGTCACCCACCCCACCGAGCGATTCACGCTGACGGAGTTAGTGCGACGCACCGGCATGAGTTTGGGGTCGGCGCACGCGACGCTCGCAGTGCTTGAAGGCAGCGGACATGTGTCGCGCAATGCAACCACCCGTGCCTATGCACTCGGTCCTGCGCTTGTCGTGGCCGGGGTCGTAGCTCTTGAGCATCACCCAGCGATTGAAGCCGCACGTCAGATAATCGAACCACTGGCCGCAGAACTTGGCGTTGAAGTCGTTGTGTCAGCACGGACGGTCGACGAAATCATTTTCGTGGCCAGAGCTGGTGAACACAGCGCGTTTGGTCCTGGCGTGCGCGAAGGCGAACGTGTCCCCCTCGTTCCGCCCCTTGGTGCCGTGTTCCTCGCATGGGCCGAAGAACCGGAAGTGAAGCAGTGGCTTCTTCGTTCACCTGATTCCAGCCCTGCGGCGATTGAACGAAATGTTGCTGCGCTTGAACTCGCACGCACACGAGGCTTTGCGGTAACCGCTGGTTCTGACACGCAACGACAACTCGGTGAACGCACCTATTCGTTGTCGGACTCCCCCAGCAACACCCAACTTCGCAACGACGTCACTGAATTGTTTGCGGTGCTGGCAACCGAGAATTATCCCGTCGTCGATCTTGACTCGAATAGCCGATTCGATGTCAGCACAATTGCCGCACCCGTGTTCGGTGCCGATGGCGAAGTCATTGCTGCAATTTCTGCAACCGGCTTTCCGCCCGGTCTTGATGCCGACACGGTGATCAACGCGGGAACCAAGATCCGCGACGCAGCGGCGATCGCCACCCGCTCCTCACGAGGTCGTTTCCCAACCGCCTAAACATCAATTCCACATAACGCTTGGCGTTCATGACGCCATGCGTTATGCTTTGACCATGCTGCAATCGTTCGCTGACAAAGACACCGAGAGGGTCTGGAGCCGTGAACGCCTTCGAAAATTCCACCCCGATCTCCAGCGGGTTGCTCTTCGCAAACTCGCAATCCTCGACGCAGCCGAGTCACTCTCCGACCTCCGAATCCCTCCTGGAAACCGGTTGGAGAAACTCAGCGGCAATCGTTCAGGACAACACAGCATCCGAGTCAACGACCAATGGAGAATCTGCTTCCGTTGGACAAAAGCTGGGCCAGAAGAAATCTCAATCACGGACTACCACTGAAAGGTGTCGCAATGAATCAAAGAATCGATCCGATACACCCCGGCGAAGTCCTTCTTGAGGATTTCCTCCTCCCACTTGGAGTAACCCAACATCACGTGGCCGTGTCGATTGGCGTCCCGCCACGTCGCATCAACGAGATCGTTCACGGAAAGCGACGGATCACTGCCGATACATCTCTGCGGCTCGCTCGCTATTTCGGCACCAGCGATCGGTTCTGGATCAATCTGCAGTCACGATTCGATCTCGAAGTTGAGCGCGACGAAATTGGCCCATTGCTTGATGCCATCACGCCACTCTCTGTTGCCTAGCGAGTAGAAAAACCCAGCCGTCAGGCAGTGACGCGGGCGACGAACTCAGCCATTTCGGTAACGCCTTCGACGGCTTCGGGGAATGCCGGGTAGCTCATCGTCCAGATATGCGGCATTTCTGGGTAGATGCTGAGCGTCACGTCAACACCTGCGGCCTTCGCAACTTCGGCGAGTTTGCGTGAGTCGTCGAGCAATACCTCGGCATCGCCCACAAGAATGAGCAACGGCGGCGCGCCGTCCCAATCGCCGAACAGCGGTGAAGCAATGGGGTTCATCGGGTCGGCACTACCGAGATAGGCCGGCGCTGCTTCTTCTGCCGAGGTTCGTGAAAAGAGCTTGTCGGATTCTGCATTGGTGTCGTAGGTGTCGGCGGTGATCGTGAGATCGACCCACGGCGAACAACAAATGACGCCCGCTGGAAGCACCCCATCGGCAAGCGCGTGCATGGTCACCGATGCGGCGAGACCGCCACCGGCCGAATCGCCAGCAATCACAATGCGGCCGGTGTCGATTCCTTCGGCAAGAAGTGACTCCCAAACGGTGAAGCAATCGTCGACCGCTTTGGGGAACTTGTTCTCGGGGGCCAGCCGGTACTCGACCAACAGCACTCGGGCACCGAGCACCGCGGCAAGGTGCGAGCCGTAGGAGCGGTAGGCCAGCGCGGAGGCGATTCGGAATCCGCCGCCATGGAAATAGAGGACGATCGGCGCGTCGTCGGCCAACTCAACTGGCCGGCACTCGATGCCAGGAACGCCGCTTCGAACGAAGGGCTCGGCAACCGTTCCTTCAGCTAGCGGCATTTGTGCCATGGCCTCGTCGATGCGCGAACGCTGTTCGGCGATGTCGGCAGGGGGCGGCGGAACGGGTCGAGCTGCCATTGCTTCCTGCATTGCGTGAAATTCTTTGCTGGCCATGCGCTGACACTAGAGCGTCATACGTCAGGAATAGGGCGTTCTCGGAAACTTTTTACACGGCCTTCTGTCCGGTGTTGCCCAACCATGATCGGTAGAGCTCGGCGTAACGACCACCAAGTGCCACCAATTCATCGTGTGAGCCGTGCTCGACCATCACGCCCGCGTCGAACACCAACACAAGGTCGGCCTGTTCGGCAGTCGACAGACGATGGGCCACGCTGATGGTGGTGCGGCCCTCAGCCAAACGATGCAACGCGGTCGTAAGTGCACGTTCAGTGCGCGGGTCAACGGCGCTGGTGGCCTCATCGAGGATGAGGAGACCCGGATCGGCCATCTGGGCACGAGCCAGCGCTACGAGTTGACGTTCGCCGACGCTCAAACCTTCGCCTCGCTCCCCCACTTCGGTATCGAGCCCTCTCGGCAAACCCGCCACCCAGGTTTCCAGCCCGAGTTCGGTTATCGAAGCGCGCACATCGTCAAGGGTGGCTCCGATACGGCCCATGGCAATGTTCTCGCCCAGCGTGGTGTCGAACATGAATCCATCTTGGGGCACCATGCGAATGCGTTCGGTTCGCGAGGTTCGATTCACCGATTCCAGAGCAAGGCCTCCGATGAGGATCTTCCCCTCCACAGGATCAGCAAGTCGATCGAGCAACTTCACAAACGTGGTCTTGCCCGAACCGGTTTCGCCCACGATTGCGACAGAGATTCCAGCCGGAATCGTGATGTTCACATCGTGAAGAACAGGTCCGCCGGTTTGATAGGTGAAGCCCAGATGTTCAACCCGCACTTCGAGCGGGCCTTCCGGCAACTGCACGCCTGGTTCGGGTTCCACAAGATCGATCGGAGTATCAAGAACGTCGAGAACTTTCGACCAACCAGCGATGGCGGTCTGGGTCTGATCGAGAATTTCGCCGATTTCGGCAATTGGTCCGAGGATCAACTGCACGAGGAACAAACAAGCCACCAAACTGCCGGCGTTGAGTCCCCACGACTCGCCGAACCAAATGCCGGCCATCGCCACCGATGCCAGCGCTACGCCACCAAACGCATCGCCCAACGGGAACATGAACGCGAACCATCGGGCGGCGCTCATTTCCGATTTGAACTGGTCCTCAATGGCCTCATCGAGGCGAGCACGCGACCGACGTTGTAGTCCATACGCCCGAATCGGCGCTGCGCCCTGCACTGCTTCACTCACTTCCGACAGCGTGGTGCCCACGCGGTTACGAACCACCGTGTACGCCTTCAGCTGACGGCGTTGCATCAAGCGGAACAACGGAAGCACCGGTAACGCAGCCACGATCGTGATGACCGCAAGCTGCCATGCATAAAAACTCATGACAACCAGCGTTCCGATGACAATAACTGAATCAATGATCCACGCCACGGCGCCGTACTGAGCAAAGCGGGCAATAGTTTCAATATCGCTTGTAACTCTTGACGTGAGCTCGCCACGACGCGTTGACTCGTGGTTCGCCATTGGCAAGCGATGAATATGAGCAAAGGTGCGCACTCGCAGATTGCGCAACATCATTTCGGCGGTGGTCACCAAACGGACATAGGTAACACGCCCCAACAACATGACGGCGATGAGGATCGCTGCAGCCGCAGCACACGCGGTGATCGTGAAGCCAGGGCGGAATCCCTCGTCGGCCAACAAGCCCTTGTCGATCACCTGCTGAATAAGAACCGGGATCACCAAGCGACCAACAGAGCCGATGATGGCAAAAAGCACAGTAAGTCGAAGCCCACGAACGAGTTCAGGGCTTTGAGCAAACCCACGCCGTAGAACCGACATCGCTCGCAAGCGGCGTTCGCCTGCGGCATTTTCTGCCGCCAAGGACGCTAGAGCCTCGTGCTCGAGTGCAATCGGATCATCGAAGGCTGATGCATGCTCCATCACTGCAAGTTCGTCGTTGGCTTCTACTGACAATTGATCGTGATCAGTAGAGCCATCGTTACTGAGACCACGATTTCGCTTTTCGGTCATGACGAATGCCTACCTTCGTCAGTCGCCGAGTCATCATGATCGAGGTCTTCGGCCATCGATTCTTGATCGACATAAGCGTGCACGAGGCGTGCATAGTCAGGATTGCTCGCCAAAAGTTCAGAATGCGAACCAGTGGCAACAATGCGTCCTTCGTCGAGGAAGACGACTTCATCGGCTAGTTCAATAGTTGACACTCGGTGGGCAACGACCAACGTCGTGGTCTCTAACGAGGTCCGAAGATCTCGGAGGATCGCCGATTCAATGACCGGATCAACCGCGCTCGTGGCATCGTCGAGGATGAGGACACGCGGACCCCGCAGAAGCGCTCGGGTGAGAGCAAGCCGCTGACG
>JAEMTX010000253.1 GCA_016462055.1 Acidimicrobiia bacterium
GCGAGTACTCATTTTCGGGACATCCGGCGCGCCGGGTGTTTCGGAGTAACGAAGTTGGTCCCATTCGCAAATCAGAGGGTGCCGCCACGTTTGGCGTGCCTCGCCACGTGCCGTACCGCCAGCGTACGCCGGGACAAGATCACTTGCAACACCGGCGCAAATGAGGCACTACAATCGCGCTTGGCTCGTCGGTCCGCTTTTCCTCGCCGTGCGACAGTTCGCACCCGGTTGCCTATGGGAATTGTGAACGCCGAGTAAACATTTTGTGAACTCTAAACAAGATGGAAACATCTGTTCGGTAGGTTCCAAGCGTCGACGGCCGGAATTTGGGGAAGTTCCTCGATTTCGTGTCCTTCTCGTACGTTGTTGATCGATTTTGTCGCTTGAAGCAGCCCCGCGTTGCGGGCAGGAGTGTGCCGGTGGGTCTCACGCGTCTTTCCCTGGCGAGGCCAGTCGCAATCGTCATGCTCTTCGCGGCTCTGGTGGTCCTCGGTCTCCAAAGTTACGGACGCCTCGCAGTAGATCGACTTCCTCCAACGAACTTCCCGAGCGTCTCGGTGAATGTCAACTACGCTGGTGCCTCACCGCGTGACATCGAAACGCTGATTGCCATCCCGCTTGAAAAGGCGGTCGCAGGTCTCCGAGGCGTGGATTCGGTTAGTTCCACGTCGTCGCTCGGGTCGGCGAGGCTCAACATCAACTTCACCGAGGACACCAACCTCGACCAGGCAGCAATTGACGTCGAAAAGCGCCTTGCGGCCGTTCGCAATCAGTTGCCGGCCGATGCATCCGCGCCCTCGGTCGTCAAAGCCGACTTCGGATCCTTCCCGATCATGAATATCGTGATGTCGGGAGGCGGACGTCTCACCACCGCTCAGCTGTACGACCTTGGCACTGAGCAGGTCCAGCCCCAACTTCTCCAGGTCGACGGTGTTGCCGACGTGAGCATTTCTGGTGGGCGCCAACGTGAAATCCAGGTCCGGGTTGACCCGGTGCGCCTTAAGGCGTTCGATATCAGCCTGCAACAGGTGGTGACCTCTCTCGGTAGCGAGAATGTCAACGCACCATCCGGAACCCTGCGGGTAGGGAATGCGGAGCCGAACGTACGGTTCACTGCACTCGCCCAGAGTGTTGCCGACTTGAAGAACATCGTTGTGCAACGAGGCGGTGGTGGAGCCGGTGGTTCCGTGGTGCCCGCGGTCTACGTCAAGGACATCGCCGACGTGGTGGATACCTTCGCGGAACAGTCCCGACTGCAGCGCTTCAATGGCGAGGAAGCGGTCGGGATCACGGTTACCAAGCAGCCAGACAGCAATAGCATCAAGGTCGCCGACGGTGCCCGCGCCGCTATCGAAAGGGTGCAGCGAAGTGCACCCCAAGGTGTTTCGTTCCGGATTGCCAATGACACGACCAAGTACACACGTGAGGCACTGAACGATGTTCAAGTTGACCTCGAGCTCGCGATCATCATCACTGGCGCAGTCCTGATGGTCTTCCTTCATTCGTGGCGGAACACCATCATCGTTCTACTGGCAATCCCGACGTCGCTGATCAGCACCTTTCTGGTGATGTACTTCATTGGGTTCACCCTCAACCTGATGAGCCTTCTTGCTCTCGCACTGCTGATCGGAATCCTCGTCGATGACAGCATCGTGGTTCTGGAAAACATTCATCGACACCTCGGGCTCGGAGAGACCCCGATGGTCGCCGCCTTGCGAGGGAGGTCGGAGATTGGACTGGCGGCTATCGCCATCACGCTTCTCGACGTTGTGGTGTTTGCCCCAATTGCATTCGTGAACGGCAACATCGGAAGCCTGTTCAGGCAGTTCGGCCTGACCATTGCCATCGCGACGCTCTTTTCTCTCCTTATCTGCTTCACATTGACACCGATGCTCGCCTCCCGGTGGCTGAAGGAGCATGAGCGAGATGGAGACGATGAAGGCACGGTCGCAGCGTTCACGGGTGGCTTCACCGCAATGGCGGCGGGCATCTACGGCGCACTTGCCTTTCAGGGCGACAGGTTCGCGGGACAGACCGTTCCGGTGCCGGCTTGGATCACGAATTTCATCAACGGTGCCACGGGTGTGCAGGCGACGGCAGGCGGAGGGTTCGGCGCAGCTCCTGGCGCAGCAGCTCCGGGGCAGACATTGGCGGTGGGAGGGCTCGTTGCGCTCGGGATAGGGATCGCACTTTTCCCCGTTGGTTGGTTTGTGCTCCGGCCGATCGCCCGGATGGTGATGCGCGTGTTTCCGCGTGTGTGGGATGCCGGATACGGCGTCATCGCCCGTGGGTACGGAGCCATCCTCCCCGGGGTCATTCGCTTGCGGTTCCTGGTGGTTCTTGCCGGTATGGGCATGCTCTGGGGAACCGTGGCAATGGTTCAGGGCAACTTTGTTGGCTCAGAGTACGCGCCGCTCGAGGACGAGAACCAGATCTCAATGTCCCTGCGTATGCCGCCCGGGGCCACCCTTGAGGCGACAGATCGCGTATCGCAGCAGGTTGAGAGCATCGTAATGGACAAGAACCGCTTCCCCGAAGTGAAGTCGGTGTTCACTTCGGTTGGTGGCGGTGGGGGCGGGTATGGTGGCGGTGGCGGAC
>JAEMTX010000068.1:0-3005 GCA_016462055.1 Acidimicrobiia bacterium
ACTGGTTGCGGGGTTTCGTGAATGGCAAGAACGACGTCCATCAGATGTTCCTGCATCTCATGGATGAATCCGACTGGTCCTCGACCACGCGCACGATCAGGTACGCCACCTGTCCCGCTCATATCGGCCCCGGCACAGAACCCTCGACCATTTCCGTCGAGAATCACTACTCGAACATCACGATCGTGACGGATCGCCGCGAACGCATCGGAAAGGCCATCGATAAGCGCCGGAGTGAGCGCGTTATAGCGATCGGGGTCGTTAAGGGTCACCCGCAGAATGCCCTCGCCTGCCATTGCTGTTTCAACTATTGCCATGCTGCTCCCCCACGAACTTGGAAATCCAAGTCCACCACATCGTTCACGCTCACGCGCCACCTACGATCGTCGATTATGGATCACCTGAGCGCTGGCGGCATCGTTCTCCTCGCCATCGCCGCTCTGCTCGCTGGCGGCATCAACGCAGTTGCCGGAGGGGGTTCGCTCATCACCTTTCCCACTCTTCTTGCCCTTGGCTTCCCGCCCATCACCGCGAATGTGACGAATACGGTTGGACTTGTTCCTGGCTATCTCGGTGGGATTGCTGGTTACCGCAAAGAACTTGAAGGTCAGCGCGCAAATGTGCGCATGCTCTTGCCTGCGGCCTTTGCAGGAGCACTGTTAGGCGCAGTCATCCTCCTGACAACGTCGAGCAATGTCTTTCGAATTCTCGTTCCGTTCCTGGTGCTCGGCGCGTCACTACTTCTCATCGCACAACCAGCAATCCAAAAGCGACTTGCGCGACTTCACCCTGAAACTGGCGAATCCATCGTCTCCGAACACAACATCGCATCGGTCGTCGGTGTTTTTATTGCCGCCATTTATGGCGGCTATTTCGGCGGCGTTCTCGGTGTCATCTTGTTAGCGATGCTCGGCATCACAATGACCGACCATCTCCAACGGCTCAGTGCACTCAAAAGCGTGCTGCAGTTTTCCATCAACATTGTCGCGGTAGTGATCTTCGCGATTTGGGGACCAGTGCAGTGGGGGGTCGTCGCGATGATGGCTCCCCTCACCCTCGCCGGGGGATGGCTGGGTTCTCACTATGGTCGACGACTTCACCCAACGCTGTTACGTCGAGCGGTTGGAATCTACGGAATCGTGTGCGCTGCGATTCTCACAATTACCGTTCGATGAAACGTCTGCGGCGAAACTGTGGATCAGCCAATACCGAGCGAAATGTACGCGGGATTTTGCGAATCGCTAGCCTGATAGGGCTTCTTCGCCGAGAGGCCAAAGACAACGAGCAATGTTCCGCTGGGACCATTCACAACATTGATCGACTTCACATAATCGAGCTGAACCGGAAGCACCGTTGTGGGCGCCGCTGGCGAACCGCTCCAGGTTCCTTGTTGAAGTGTGACCACTAATGCGGCCGAGCCTTGCGTCGCCACCGGTGCACCGCTGGCATCAAGTACCGGACCAGTTGCATACGCCGCCGTCCAAGCGCCAACCGACGAGCCCATCTTCAATTGAATGTTGTCTACACAACCCTGCTTTGAGTTCACGATTGAGCCAAGTGCCGACGAAGCACCCGAATTGCCACCCGAACTAGTGCCTACGGTGCCGGTAAATGGGCACGCCGTATCGGTGATCTGTTCGCCGCTGCTCACGGTGGTCGAGGTTGAATTACTCGACGACGAGTCGCTCGAACAAGCAGCAACGGGGACGAAGAGCGCCACGACAGCAGCAGAGGCAATGAGACTGCGACGAATGTTCAACGATCTCCTCAGGAACGGGTTGAGCCTCCAATGTAGAGCAGACCTCACAGCCCCGAACCGACCTCAGGGTTCGATGGCCCCTTGACCCTCACAATTTCGTACACTCCCCGAGTCGCTCACTACCGATGAGCACCGAAACCAGGGGTATGTCATGAGTCGTTTTGATGGGAAGGTCGTCATCGTTACTGGTGCTGCCCGCGGACAGGGCGAGGCAGAAGCTCGCCTGTTTGCCGCCGAAGGCGCAAAGGTCATCCTCGCTGATGTGCTCGACACTGAAGGTGAGGCCGTCGCTGCTGACATCGGATCGAATGCTCGCTATCTGCATCTCGATGTCAGTAACGAATCGGAATGGCAAGCAGCAATCGCCGCAACAAAAGACTTCGGCGGTCGTCTCGACGCACTCGTGAATAACGCTGCCATCATCTGGCCATCAGCAATCGAGGACACAACCCTCGAGGCGTACATGGCAGTTATCAATGTCAACCAGGTTGGTTGTTTCCTTGGAATGAAAACAGCAATGCCACTTTTGAAGGAATCAGGCGGCGGTTCAATCGTGAATATTTCGTCTATCGATGGCATCGCGTCGAAGAATGGCTTGATCTCCTACACCGCATCGAAGTTCGCCATTCGCGGCATGACGAAGACCGCTGCGATGGAATGGGGCCGATTCGGTATCCGTGTTAACTCCGTGCACCCCGGCGGCGTCAACACGATCATGGGTAACCCCATCAGTGATCCGATTCTGGAAACAATGCCCTATCAGCAGCAGGCGATTCAGCGCATTGGTTACCCGAATGAAATTGCCGCAGCTGTGGCATTCCTGGCAAGCGCTGAAGCGAGTTACATCACAGGCACCGAACTTGTGGTCGATGGCGGTTGGCTGACCGGCCGGCTTGAACCAGGACTTCCTGGTTCAAGTGCAACCACAGAAGGATTTGGCTACAACGCATGACCAACACCGAACCCGCTCCGTTTTCAGCGGGTTGGACCGTCGCCGATGAGTCAGCAACAGAAACTGTTGCTGACTCAACACGCGCGCTGATCACCGCCCTCCGACGCGCTGATGCCCCAACTAAATCCCTCGAACGAGCAGCGGCACTCATCAACGAAGCCACCGCACTCCTCACCCCTCACCGAGTCGACGCAACGCCGATGCAGGGGCGCCTCGGTGAAAGTGGGCCGATTGGCAACGAAGCGAAGGAACCTCGAGTTTTCTTCCCTTGGAGTCCGATCATCGGTCCACTCA
>JAEMTX010000068.1:3015-3575 GCA_016462055.1 Acidimicrobiia bacterium
TCGGCTGGCCCGTGAGCACGGCGCGGGCCTTGGCGACGGTGATGTCGAGTTCCATTTCGCCGACGGCCGAACAACCGGGCGCGCCTTTCTCGATGCGCAATACAACGGTCCCCCGGGAATGGTGCACGGCGGAATTATCGCTCTTCTCTTCGACGAACTTCTCGGCGGAACCAACGTTTGTAATGGGCTGGGCGGGTTTACCGGAACCCTCTCCATCAGGTACGAGCGACCAACATGGATCGAACACGAACTCGAACTTGAAAGTTGGGTCGATCGAATCGAAGGCCGGAAAGTTTTCACTGCGGGAACGATTTCCATTAACGGAGAAGTGACTGCTCGAGCCGAAGGCATATTCATCATGACGCAGGGCTGGAAATCGGAGAAGCCATGACCTATTCCGACGGAAGCGATTCAAACGGAAATGAACGAAACGTTCTAGGGGGAGTACTTGAATCTTGCGGAACCGATCCCATGACTGGATTCCTCCGAGACGGCTGCTGCACAACTGGCCCCGAAGATGTCGGCCTTCACACGATTTGTGCCGTGATGACGCCAGAGTT
>JAEMTX010000068.1:3585-9734 GCA_016462055.1 Acidimicrobiia bacterium
CTGGTGTGTGACCGCGCGCAATTGGGCTATCGCTTTCAACGATGGCTGCGCCGCTCCGGTCGTACTGGCATCGACAAACGAAAAAACTCTCGAGGTCATTCCGCTCGATTGGTTGCAACAACTCGCGATCGACGTCCCGCCTGATCTCAGCAGCCTCGTCGACCCTGACTGACCAAGCCAGAGATCTACGGGTTAGCCAAGTTCCTGATGGACTGAACCCATGACTGCTCCGCCATCGGCCATGAACGGTCCGATCTTCGGGTACAAAGCGGCAAGAGATTCACTGCCCATGTGGGAATCCATCGCTGCTTGATCGGCGTACTGCTCGATCATGTAGATCGTGTCGGGGTCATCACCCGAGACAAGGGTGTAGACCTCGGTTCCTGCTTCAGCATTTGCGACAGCAAACATGTCGGCGAACTGAGCAAGCAGTTCATCACGTTGGCCAGGGTTGGCCTTCATCGTTGCGATCATTACGCGCTTTGCCATGATTCCCCCTTGAGTTTCGGTGGCCGAACGTTACCCCCGACGCGGCGTGCTGGGAATCAGAGAATGCCGTCATCAATCGAAACCGCTTCGACCTCAGCATCACGAGTTTCTCATCGTCATCGGGGGTTCCAGGGGTAGAAGGGAGGAACTTCGCAGTCAGGAGAGCTGCTCCGATGAGAATCACTGCACAGGTCCAAACTCCGACCCTCATGCCCGAGACATACGCCTGCTTTGCATTATCAAGCAGCAATGCCGCTTGATCAGACGGCAAGGTCTCTGCGACTTGGATGGCCTTGCCGATGGAGTTCTGCGCAGCGTCGGCGGCATCGGCTGGGAGCCCTGAAAGATCTGAAAGCGACGCGTGATAGCGCCATGCGAACAAACTTCCGATCACTGCGACGCCGAGTGCGCCACCGATTTGGCGCGTTGTGTCGTTGACTGCAGAACCAACGCCAGCTCGATCACGCGGCAACGCCCCCATAATCGATTCCGTTGCAGGTGTTGCAGCAAGTGCCAGACCCGCTCCAAAGATGGCTCGGACGACTATCCCGCCGATGTCGGAGGAAATAATCGACTCAATTCCGTAACACACCATCACTCCAGCACATACGACGAGCCCAACAATGACCACCCTTGTTGTTCCCCAACGTGCAACCAGTTTGTGACTTTGCGGGCTCATCACCATCAGTCCAACCGCAACCGGCGCGGTCATCACTCCCGCCTTAAGCGGCGAATACCCGAGAATGAACTGGAAGTACTGCACGATGAGAAACGTGGAGCCAAACATCACAAAGTAATTAATCGTGATGGTCATACTGGCAGCACTAAATCGCGAATTTCGGAAGAAATTCAGGTCAAGCATCGGATGATCGCTACGCATTTCCCACCATGTGAAGAGCGCAAGAAACACGATCCCCGAACCCACGGCGAAGAGAACTTCCGGACTCGACCATCCCTTTTCGGGGATTTCGATGATGCCGTAGAGCAATCCGACCAGCGCAACGATGGAGAGAATCGCCCCCATCGGGTCTAAACGATGTCCCACCTCAGCACTCTTCGACGGCGGAATAAGGAACCAACCCATCACAACAGCAACGATGCAGATCGGTACATTGATAAGGAAGATTGATCCCCACCAGAAGTGATCAAGCAAAAAACCACCGAACAACGGACCGGCGGCGACACCAATTCCTGCGACTGCGGCCCAGATGCCGATCGCTTTTGATCGTTCTTTGCCTTCGAAGGTGTTACTGAGAATCGCCAACGTGGCCGGGAGTATTAATGCTCCCCCGATACCCATAAGGCCGCGACAAATGATGAGCGAATCCGCACTGTCAGCTTGGCTAGCGACTGCAGAAAAACCACCAAAAACCACGAGGCCAATCATCATCGTGTGGTGACGACCCCATTTGTCTCCGATCGCACCCATTGTGAGTAGCAAACACGCAAAAACGATCGTGTAGGAATCAATGAGCCATTGCAACTGAGCCTGCGACGCTCCGACACCTCGGACAATCGAGGGAAGGCCAACGTTCATGATCGTGTTATCGATCGAGGTGATCGTTACAGCAATACATATAGCAATGAGGGTGAACCAACGCCGTTGGTGAATTCGCTCAGGTGTCCAACGACTCGGCATTTGTTTCGCGGTCCGTTTCCTACGTTTGGTGTTGCACCATCAGAGCGTGTGTGCGTGCCTAAATAGTTAGCGCCGAGCTCCATAACCAATGCGGTTTCGAAACTCTTGCACCACGACTACGCACCCCAGAAGACGGTAGCCTTGGAACCACTGTGACCATGACGCCTTCTTTTGCGACGCCTTTTCGCACCGCCGCCGTGACTCCTCGTCACCACCACCCTTTCGCAATCGTTGCCGCTGGCCTCACCCTCTTGTTGGCCCTGGCCCTGAGTGGCTGTTCGGTTCTTAATGCTTCTGTCCCACGCCCGTTGTCGATGTTCCCAGCGCCCAACGGCGTCCCAGTCGCTGAGCAGACGAACGTGAGCCCCTACCCCCTCATGCAGCGTCTCGGGAAATGGAACGGGACCACGTTTACACCCGTTACTCCTGAATCAATTGCGGCTGGAAACGTTGTCGTGATGACACACGGGTGGGCCGCTGGCTTACTGAGCACCTACGAAGCAGCACAAGCGACCTCAACTGACCTCGTAACGATGTGGAATCCCGCAATGGCCGATCCGAAAACCGGCCAACCATCCATCACGTTGTTCGCGAATCTTGCGGCATCGCTGCAAGCCGCTGATTCTTCTTCCACCATTCTCATGTACAGCTGGGTCGACCAAAGCTCTACGGACACGAGCGCTCTTGCCGCCTACGCCCCCGAACGCGCCACCGAAATTAATGGTCACCGATTGGCGACTGCTCTCGACCAGTCGCTCGCTTCAAGTTTCTTAGGTAACGGCGGTGCAGTTCATCTCATCGGTCATAGCTTCGGCGCCAACGTTGCGACGACAGCTGCGCTCGCGCTCGCTTCGCCACCCCGACAACTCACCCTCTTTGACTCTCCCGAGGTCGAACTCGCTCGGATTGGTGGCGCGAAGAATGATCTTCGCTACAAACTCACTCGCCTCGATATCGGACGCGGCACGAAACAAACCTTTGTCGATAACTACATCTCGCTTGTTGGCGAGGCATATGCCGGGTTCCCCGGACTCGGCCAAGTCGTCGACGTTCATTTACTGCCACCATCATCTGATGCCGGCGTCGACAAACATCAATACCCAATTGGCTGGTATGCCGATTCCGCGGCGAATAAATCCTCGGGCGTTGGATTGTGGTGGTCGCCTCTCGTCGGCGGCAACGTCACAACGCTGGCCACAACATGGAATCAGACATCATCGCTTGATACACAAGAACTCGTGCTCGTCGCACAGGGCTCTGCACCGCCTCCGGACAGCAATTCAACGGTGAGTTTTCTCTCGACAGCAATCGCCGAGCCCACTTCCGGCCTGCAGGTGGAGACAGTTCCGAATGCCGTTTCGAATTTCACCGTTACAACCGGCAAAGACTCGTTGTGGCTCACGTTTGACCAGGTCATTTCAGGCGCACCCACCGATACGTTCCACCTCTTTATCGACGGCCGTGAACGGTCAGTTTTTTCACCTCCCGCAGCGGGAACCGGCAACGATGGAAGTTTTCTCATTCTCTACGACATCAATTCTGGCGAGCACACGCTTTCCCTTGTGGCCGAGGGAACAACCGATGGAACACCTGCATCGGCGTCTGCGAAGGGGCAAATCACCAATCTCCGCATTTCCTCAGCAACCGATATCCAGCGGAATCTTGAACCGACACAAACAAAACGCTTGATCATTTGGGGAATAGCACTCGTTAACGTGCTTCTCCTTACCGTTATCGCCCTGCTCGTTGTCTTCGCATGGTGGATCATTCGAAGAGTGCGCCGGGCCCGAAACAAAACTCGCATCGACGATTGAAACCGAGGAGTGTTCCATGTCCACTGAATCAATGACCGACGCAGTCTTCGAAGCCGGAGTACTTCTTCGAGCCGACGGTGCCGATCTTCACTTGGTTGAGTTTGATGAAACAAATGCCCGAGTGCGGGTCGCCGTCGACATCTCGGGTTCGAACTGCCCCGAATGCATCATTCCGCCCGATCTACTGGCCGACATGCTCGCCGATGCCATCAACCGCAGTTACTCGTCACGGGTTGAAGTTGAAGTCGACGATCCTCGACGAGATGATCCTTCGCTTAGCGAACACTGATTCGCACCGAGGCAACTAACGAAGAATGAGTTCGTGGGTTGGTGTCGCAAGATGCGGAATGAACCACCACGATTGTGCGATTCCTGGTCCACCAGCAGTCACGATCCAAATGTTGTCGGGGCTCGCGAGTGTGACCTTCTGATCAAACTTGCCCGCTGTCTCGGCAACAAGACGCGGATACAACCAGTCAGCAATTGATTCTTTCGTCCACCCATCGGCGACAAGGCGGCGATAGTGCTCCGGACCGATAACAAGGACGACGCTTCGCCCATCGCCCGCCCATTCGTCGCGCTGCAGGCCCATGTGGCGGGCGATCTCAAACGCGGTCGTGAGAATTTCTTCAGACTCGGGGGCGAACTCGGTGACTTGGAACAAGCGCATGATCGACTGAATCGTCACAACGCTTTGTTCACGTTCGTAACCAAGTTTGACGTGAAGCGGCGTCCATGCAGTTGCTTCTTCATCCTCTGCAAAGCAGAACGAATAGCGAAGAGGCCAACTAAAACTGGCACGGTCAAGGACTCCGGGAACCGTTCGACAGACGTTACGGATCACGAGTCGAAGCGCCCGACCGATCGTTGCATTCGGACGAAAACCCGGGCCGAAACATGCTTGACCACCGTGCACGCCAATGTCGTGACGAATCGGACCATTCACGATGACAGCGTGTGCCGCTCCCGCCAGTGTCGCTGTCGTTGAGTGGGCATTCGCTTTGGGCTGGAGGAAAGCACGCACTGCCGCCAAGACCACGGGGAAATACTCAGGAAGGCAACCGGCCATCACGGCATTAATCGCAACCTTCTCGGCGGTCACGAAGACATCTCGTGTCGGCACTTCACCAAGAATCGTTTCGCCAGAAACTCCACCGGCGGCAAGCATCGCCGCAACGCGTTCTGGCGTGGGTGGAACAACGGGAAGCCCGTCGGTCACTCCCAACTCGAACTGACCCTCGAGAGCGTCTTCGAAGGAATCGAAAGAATGCGTGTCAGAGACGAAACTCATCGAGTGAGGCGCAGACGCACTGCATCAAGGACCTGCGCCGCCAGCATCGCTGACTCTTCTTTCGTCCACACCGCTGTCGGATTGTGTGGGTAGTCGATAACGATGACGGGATAATCGTCGGCACCAACCAGACGTGCCATCGCGCGCACGGCGGGTTCAAGCGCCGAATGCACGACACAAACTGCAGGTATTCCTGCAGCCTCAAGGTCGAGCGCATCACGCATGCTCCGCGTACTGCAGCTTCCGCAACCGCCAAACCCTGTTACCGCGACGGTGGCATTGGCAAGAAGTTCCGCCCACTGTTCGGGCTGCGGAGGAACAGCAACCGAATGCTTCACAACTTTGCAAACTCCAGCGAGACCGTCCGAGTCTGTTAACGCAGAAGCGATCGCATCGAACATCGCTTCGGAATCGCCCAGGCCATTCGCGACCACACCGAGGACTTGCCCCTTCAGTGTTTCTGGACGCAAAGCGAGAGGGAACTCCTCGCCGCTTCCAAAACCTGTCGTTGGATCGAGCGTCACGATGGTCATGGCACAACCTCCCCCTGGAGAAAGAAACCTTGTCCCAACGGTAGTTCTCACCCGCCCATCGGCGCTGAAAAATTCATAGCCGATCGCCAGTCAGAGACTCAGCGAGTACTGGCTCGACCGATCATCAACCTCGAAGACGAGACGCTGGTTGATAGTTGGGCCCTGCGGTTTCATCGACCCGACCCAAGAGCAATTCACACGGCGGTTCGAAGCGTTCCGCGAACTCAATCGACTGTTCCTCCCCAAGCAGCCGCCACGGAAGCGTCGTCTGGCGATCGGTCTCGTCTTCGATGTGCTGGCGAAGCGCTATTCCTTCAGAGGTGACGGTTCCGTTTTGGACGAGTCCACGATCAGCGAGGAGCTCCCACCCGACTCTGATCTCG
>JAEMTX010000069.1 GCA_016462055.1 Acidimicrobiia bacterium
GTGCTGCCCGGTTACATCCGTGGCGCGGCAGTCGACGGTTGGATTCACCGCCAGGCCGAGGACCGGGGAGTGTCGGTGGAGGCAGTTGAGGCCGATCTTGCCTCGACCACCGCACTTGGTTCGATTCCCACCGAAGCAGAAATCTCGGGAACGATCGTGTGGCTGGCGAGTGATCTGGCTCGGCCGGTCACGGGCCAGGCCATCGACGTCAATGCCGGTCAGTGGATGTAGTTCGGCCTGAACGCCGCTACTAGCCTGCGATTCCTAGTGTGTCATCCAATGAGGGGGAAGCTATGTCAGACAAACGACTGCTCGATCGAGTTGCAGTAATTACCGGTGGGGGTGACGGGATCGGTCGAGGTATCGCTCGTCGCTTTGCGCAAGAAGGCGCCCGAGTTGTTGTCGCCGACATCAATGGCGAAACCGGGCCGATAGTGGCTCAAGAACTTCAGGACGAGTTTGGTGTCGAAGCATTCTTTCTTCACACAGATGCAACCAAGGAAGAAGACAACCGTCGCATGGTGCGAGAAGCTGTTGCGCGCTGGGGTACCGTCGACATCCTCGTTAACAATGCATGGGGTGGCGATCAGGCCGGTCTTCAGCGTGTTGACAAGATGCCCGATGACGCCATGGACCACGCGTGGCACATGAATGTGATGGGTCCGTTGTGGGCGATGAAGGAATCTTTCTCTCACATGCGAGCGCAAGGCAAAGGTCGCATCATCAACATTTGTTCGCTCAATGGCGTGAACGCGCATATGGGTAGCGTTCATTACAACTCGACAAAAGAAGCGCTGCGTTCGATCACTCGTACGGCCGCTCGTGAATGGGCAAGCTTTGGCATCACCGCCAATGTGATCTGCCCTGCAGCAAAAACCACTGCGTTTCGCATGTTCCAGCAGATGGCACCGCAGGTGGCCGCAGAATCAGAAGCGGCAAACCCGATGGGGCATCTGGGCGATCCGGAAACGGAAATCGCTCCGGTTGCATTCTTCCTCGCCAGTGATGACTCCTCGTACATCACCGGCAACACGTTGTTCGCCGATGGCGGCAGCCACATCAATGGCGCGGTGTGGGTTCCTGACCTCAGCGACTGACCTCTTCTTCTTTTTCTGAGTGACGCAGGTGCGTCTCGAAAGGTGCAACATGAAAATCGGACTTGTATGGGGTTACTGGCCCGCTCAACCTCCTAAGGATTTCGTCGAGATCACTCAGGAAGCTGAGAAGGTTGGGTTTAATTCGGTATGGACCGCGGAATCTTGGGGTTCAGATGCGTTCACGCCACTTACGTGGCTTGCTGCACACACCTCAACGATCAAACTCGGAACCGGGGTCGTGCAGTTGTCGGCCCGAACCCCTGTTGCCACGGCGATGGCGGCGATGACGCTTGATCACCTTTCGAATGGTCGAGTCATCCTTGGTCTTGGCGTGTCTGGTCCTCAGGTTGTCGAAGGCTGGTATGGCCGTCCTTCGAATAAGCCGCTGGCGCGTACGCGTGAATACATCGACATCGTTCGCAAAGCGTTACTCCGCGAAGGACCGCTTGAGAACGATGGCGAGTTCTATCCGATGCCCTACCGCGGCGAAGGTTCGGTCGGGCTCGGCAAACCGTTGAAGATCATGACGCACCCGCTGCGGTCTGAGATTCCGATTTATCTCGGCGCCGAAGGGCCAAAGAACGTCACCCAAACCGCCGAGATTGCCGATGGTTGGCTTCCGCTTTATTACTCGCCCTTCCGCCAGGACGTGTACGCCGATCAACTCGTAGCGGCCAAAGAAGGGTTCGGCATTAGTTCGCTCGTTACCTTCAACGTGACCGACGATGTTGCAACAGGACTTTGGCCAGTCAAGGCCACACTTGGCTTCTACATCGGCGGCATGGGGGCCAAGGGCCAGAACTACCACACGAAACTCATGGCTCGGATGGGATTCGAAGAAGAGGCCTACAAGATTCAAGACCTTTTCTTCGCGGGCAAGCGAGAAGAAGCGATCGCTGCTGTCCCTGACGACTTTGCCGATGAGATCTCCCTTGTTGGCCCTGCGTCGCGAATCAAGGAACGACTTGAGCACTGGCGCAACTCGCCGATTACGGAACTTCTGATTTCTGCGCGGAGCCCAGAGGCGCTTCGTCAGGCTGCGGAACTCGTGAACGGTTGAGTCTGAGTTTTTCTGCGCATTCCTGTTTTTGGTTTCCCCTTCATCACCATTACTCGGAGTCTTGATGTCCTCGTACAACCTCGGCGATCTAATTGAACTCGTCGCTGCTGCTAGCCCTGATCGTCTCGCCATTGTCGGTGGCACAACTCGTTACACCTTTGGCGACTTCGACAAACGAACAAATCAGGTGGCGCAGATGTTGATGGGGTTGGGTTGTGAACCTGGCTCAAAGATCGCCGTGTACGCATGGAATCGAGTTGAGTGGGCCGAGTTGTTCTTCGGATCATTCAAGGCGCGCGTGGTTCCGATCAACGTGAACTATCGCTATGTCGCTCACGAACTCGAGTACCTGTTCGACAACTCAGATAGCGAAGTCGTTATCTTCGAGCGCGGATTTGCACCTGTCATCGACGAAATCCGTTCGAAACTCACAAAAGTCCGCACGTTTGTTGTGATGGAAGACGGTTCTGACCATCCCACGCCATGGGCGCAGTCGTACGACGAACTTGTCAACGCGCAATCCGACGCAGCGTTTACGAACGGGCGAACTGGCGACGACCTGTACTTCCTCTACACCGGTGGAACCACAGGAATGCCCAAGGGTGTGATGTGGCGCCACGAAGACATCTTCTTTGCCGCGCTCAGTAGCGCACTCGGTACTCGCATCACCTCGCCCGAAGAAATTGGAGAGCGTTCGCTTCCGGCAGATTTTGCTCTGCCGAGTCTGATCATTGCCCCGCTTATGCATGGTGCCGCGCAGTGGGGGATGTGCAACATGTTGTTCGCCGGTGGTCCGGTTGTGCTGTACACCGGTCATGGGTTTGACGCGCACGAAATCTGGTCCATTGCTGAGCGTGAAAAATGTATGGGTCTCACGTTGGTTGGTGATGCCATGGGTCGCCCCCTCGCCGACGCGCTCGTCGATGGGAAACGCACCTGGGATCTTTCGGGTGTGTTCCGTATTGGCTCTGGTGGTGGCGTCTTCTCTCCAGCGGTTCAGCAAGCACTGAAAGATGCGCTACCGCACATCACGGTGATGGATAGTTACGGAGCATCCGAAACCGGAGCGGGCGGCATGTCAGTCGAAGGCGGCGCCCGAAGGTTCCAGGTTTCCGACGGGCTTCAGGTGCTCGACGAGAACATGATTCCGATTCCGGCAGGCTCGGAAAAAATCGGTCAACTCGCCCGATCTGGTTACATCCCGATGGGTTATTACAAGGACGAAGAAAAGACAGCAAAGACCTTCCCGACCGATGCCACAGGAAAGCGGTGGTCAATTCCGGGCGACTCTGCGTCTGTTGATGCCGATGGAATCGTGACGCTGCTTGGTCGTGGCTCGCAATGCATCAATACCGGTGGCGAAAAGGTCTACCCCGAAGAGGTTGAAGAAGCCTTGAAGGAACACCCCGAGGTCTACGACGCACTTGTGGTCGGACTTCCGGACGATCGCTGGGGCGAACGAGTCGTGGCGGTTGTTCAGCCGCGTGAAGGTACGAACCCGACACTCGAGGAGTTGTCCTCTCACTGCCGTAATTTCATTGCGGGCTACAAAGTTCCGCGAGCGATCACGTATGTTGATCAGGTGAAGCGGTCGCCCTCGGGTAAGGCCGACTATCGCTGGGCCAAGGAAGCCGCGACCGCCGGAGCTGCAGAAGCATGAGTGTTGATCTGGGACTTAGTCCCGACCAGGAATCCATCGCCGAACTGTTCAATGGTTTCTTCAGCAATGAAGCCCCACCAGCAGTGGCTCGCGCTGCGGAACCACTCGGATTCGATCGCGAACTTTGGAACAAGGTGATCGAACTTGGCGCTCCCGGAATGGGATGCGCAGTCGAGAATGGTGGTGGCGGTGCGTCACTCGGCGATCTCGTGGTTGTCGCCGAAACCGTCGGTCGCTCAATCGCTCCGATCCCTCTGATCGATCACCTTGCCGCCCTTAGCGTTCTCACCGACGCCGACCTCGTCGCCGGCGAAGCAATTGCTGCTGTTGCCGTTCGCCCTGCTGACGCGAACGGCATCTGGTCGTTGGTGCCTGCTGGCGCAGTTGCAGATGTGGTGATTGGTGTCGACGGTGATGAAACCATTGTTATTCGTTCGGCGCCACCAATGTCTGGCCCCCGCAATCATGGCTCGATGCCCCTTGCCGATCGTTCGGCTCGGGAAGGCACACGCACGATTCTCGGTCCGGCCTCACTCTTCGAAGTCGTGCTCGATCGGTGGAAGTTGCTGACCGCCGCCGCCCTCGTTGGTATTGCCGAGACCGCAAAGGAACTTGGCGTCGCTTATGTAAAAGAACGCGAGCAGTTCGGCGTGCCGGTCGGTTCGTTCCAGGCCGTGCAGCATGGTCTTGCCGATCTTCCAGTCGCAATCGATGGCGGACGGCTTCTCACTCACAAAGCCGCGTGGGCCCTCGACAATGTCACCGACGGTCTTATCGACTGGGCCAATAACGAGATCACTGACGGTCCGACTCTCGCCACGATGGCGTTTCTCTTTGCCGCTGACGGTGCGATAATGGCTACCGATCGAAGCTTGCACTATCACGGCGGTTACGGATTCGCCGAGGAATACGATATTCAGATGTATTACCGACGGGCTCGCGGTTGGTCGCTGATTCTTGGTGACTCGACAAGCGTCGGTCTGTCCCTAGCCGATCGTCTTTTCGGAACGGTGGAGGGCTGACATGGACTTCGCACTTTCTTCAGATGTCGTGGAATTCCGCGATGAGATTCGCAGCATCATTCGCGAGTTCGTAACTCCGGAAATTGCCGATCGCATGCATACGACGGGTGTGTTTGATGCACCCGAACTCAATCTCGAACTTGGTCGACGCGGCATCCTTGAACGGGCCTGCCCTGGTCTCGCTAAGGGCGATCCCATCGAGATGTATGTGATGTTTAACGAACTCGAAAAAGCCGGCGCGCCTTACGACGGTCTTGCCGTTGCGCTCATGATCGCTGCCGTTGTGAACAAGCTCGGCACCGACGAACAGAAGGAACGCATTATCCCTTCGATTATTTCCGGCGAAGCGCTGGTGTGTATGGGCTATTCCGAAGCTGACTTCGGTTCTGACCTTGCATCTATCAAAACCCGCGCCATCAAAGACGGCGATGAATGGGTCATCAACGGTTCAAAAATGTGGACCACCTTGGCGCAGGTTGCCGAGTGGCTCATCTTGCTTACTCGCACCGATCTCGACCTTCCGAAGCACAAGGGCCTCACGATGTTCATGCTGCCGATGAACACTCCTGGAATCACGGTTGAGCCAGTGCACACACTCGGCACCGAAATCACCAACGCAACCTGGTACGACGATGTGCGAGTTGGTGACGAAGCAGTTCTTGGCGACGAAAACGGCGGTTGGCGAACCATGACCACCGTGCTCGCGTTTGAGCGCGGCGTTATGGGCGGAACGAATGCGGGTGTTCCACTTCTTCGTCATTTCCATGAATGGGCAGTTGCCAACGGGGTATTCAACGAACCCACCACCCGTGAACGGATGGCGCGCTCGATCATCGATATGCAGGTCGCCACGTTGCTGACCATGCGGTCAGCATGGATCGCCGCTTCGGGGGGTATGCCTGGCCTTGAAGGTTCGATGACCAAAGTGTTTGCGGTCGAGGCCTACCAGCGCGCGTCGGGCTGGACCCAAGCCACCGCTGGTCCCGCCGGGCTCCTCCAGTTCCATGAAGAAGGGGCTGCGGGCGAAGGATTCGTCGAATACGACGCTCGCCACTCGCCGGTCATGTCGATCTACGGCGGTACGACCGAGATCAACCGAAACAACATCGCCGAGCGTCATTTGGGGCTTCCAAAATCCCGCTGATCTCGTCAGGAAAATCTGCTCCCCGACGTTGCCTCATCTCTGTAACAGCGATACGGTGACTGCAGTCACTCACGCCGATAACCGGCATGGAACCCCAGGGGGCAACGTTGAGCAGCGACGAGCGGTACATCGTTATTTCGGCCGATGGGCATGCCGGGGGAAATATCCCTGACTATCGCCCGTATCTCGAGTCCAAGTGGCACGAAGAGTTCGACGTGTGGGCGGCCGAGTACGAAAATCCCTACGAAGATCTTGAAGGCGATCTCGGTGCTCGCAATTGGGACTCAGCGCGCCGCATGGCCGATCTCGAAGCCGATGGCCAAGCCGCAGAAATTATTTACCCAAACACCATTCCGCCGTTCTATCCGAAGACATCGTTGACCGCGCAACCACCAGCGTTAACGCAAGCCGATGCCGATCGTCGTTGGGCCGGACTTCAGGCGCATAACCGTTGGCTTGCGGACTTCTGTGACGACTATCCCGGCCGTCGCGCCGGAGTGGTGCAGATCAACCTGTTCGACGTTGAAAATTCCGTGAAGGAAATTCGCTGGGCTCGTGAACATGGCCTTACCGGTGGCGTGCTGCTTCCCGGAACGCCACCAGGTAGTGGCCTGAATCAACTCCATCACGCGAGTTACGAACCGATTTGGCAAGCATGCGAGGAACTCGGGATGGCGGTGAACCATCACACCGGTTCGGCCGCACCACCCATGGGCCCCGACCCCGAAGACACCATCACGTTCTTGCTTGAGGTGTCTTGGTACGCACACCGCGCGTTTTATCAACTGATTCTTGGTGGAGCCCTAGAGCGTCACCCGAATTTGCAGCTTGTGTTCACCGAACAGGGCACAGCATGGGTTCCCGATGAACTCGCACGCCTCGATTACTTCTTCAATCGCATGCGCTCTTCGAGTGGTTCCCAAGAGCAGGTGTGGGGCGCTGAAGTGATGGCCAAGTTGTCCCTGCAGCCGAGCGAATACTGGGCTCGTCAGTGTCACGTCGGAGCGAGTTTTATTCGTCAGATGGAAATGGCCTTGCGTCATCAGGTTGGCGTCGATCGCATCATGTGGGGATCGGACTACCCCCACAAGGAAGCAAGTTCACCGTATTCACGTGAAGCCATCGCCTTGGCATTTGAAGGTGTGCCGAAAAATGAAGCCGAAAAGATGTTGTCGCTGAATGCCGCGAAGTTGTACGGCTTCGACCTGAACTTCTTGCGACCGATTGCCGATCGCATCGGACCGAAGGTCGATGACGTGTTCGCTGGCCTTCCGCCACGTTCTGTGCCTATTGACGCAAACATGTGCCCTGCATTCGCAGGTTACGAATTCGCAACTGACTGAGTTAGGGGAGACCAATGAAGCCTGAAGATTTTGCTGATAACGATCCATACCTGATCATCGCCGCAGACAGCCATGCTGGTTTGCCGACGAATGACTATCGCCCGTATCTCGAGAAGAAGTACCACGATCAACTCGATGTGTTCCTTCTTGAGCAGAAAGAACTCATCGAAGCATCAACACGACTCGGCGTGCGCGACGACAAGTACGCCAAGAAGTGGTTCGAAGAACACGACGAGGATCTCGCTGGTGGCTGGGACGCCATTAAGCGCGATCAAACACTCGATGGTGACGGGGTCGCTGCCGAGGTCGTGTATCCCGATGCCGACGCAGTCGAAAGCCGCACCGCTGTTCCGTTCGGTGCGGGTCTCGGCCTTTCCGGCGATCTCGATCCCGAACTTGGTCTCGCCGGAGCTAAGGCACATAACCGTTGGCTTGCCGACCTGTGCTCGACAAATCCTGATCGTCGCTGTGGCGTTGCGCTTGTTCCGATTACCGGTCCGGTTGAAGACGCGCTTGCCGAAATTAAGTGGGCGAAGGAACACGGCCTCGGAGCCATCATGATCCCGGCGCGTTGGTGTAACCAAACGCCGTATCACGATCGTCGCTATGACCCGATCTGGGCCTTGTGCGAGGAATACAACATGCCGATCGTTACCCACTCAGGTTCGGCTCCGCGCGAAGAATACGGCGACCTTCTTGGCATCTATGTCACTGAGGTCACCTGGTGGCCAGCGCGTCCGATGTGGTTCATGTTGTGGTCCGGCGTTTTCGAGCGCTTCCCAAATCTCAAGTTCTGCGCAACCGAAGGTGGTTGCTGGTGGTTGCCGCAACTGTTGTGGTTCTGGGATCGCCTGTGGGCAGGACAGAAGGGTTCCGAGAAACTCGGCGCCGGCGCATTTGCGGGCAAGGTCGAGATGCTCCCGAGCGAGTACATCGATCGCAACTGCTTCACGGGCCTTGCCAATGTGAAGCGTCGTGAAATGGGTCAGCGCTACGAAATCGGAATCCAGAACATGCTTTGGGGCACGGACTTCCCGCATCCCGAAGGCACCTGGCCGAACACGCACGAATGGTTGAAGAAGACCTTCTACGACATTCCGATCGATGAGTCCCGCGTCATGCTCGGGCTCAGCGCCGGCGATGCGTTCAGTTTCGATATGGATGCACTGCGCAAGATTTCCGAAAAGGTTGGCCCCACGCCTACCGACCTCGGTCAGCTTGGCGAAGGTCGCACCGCACAGGACCTGACCGACCGTTGGGCGCCGGTCAAGGAAGTTGGCCGTCACTGGCTGACTGGTCACGACTTCCCGCTCATTGCTCAGTAGCTAAAGGTGAGCGCAGCATCTCGAGTTCGTAGTGAACCGGTCGACCGCGATGGTCGGCCGGTTACTGCCGACGAGATTCTTGAGGTAGCCGGCAACATCGTGGAGCGTCACGGAGTCGACGCGTTAACGATGCGTCGACTCTCCGACGATCTCGGAGTAGCGGTTACCTCGGTGTATTGGCACGTCGGCAATCGAGACGCAGTTCTTGATGGTCTCGTTGATCGTCTTCTTGATCGGATGGAAACCATTCGCGCTGTTGGCGATACTGCGGTCGAGCGGGTGGCCTCTTTGGCTCGTGAGTTGCGATCAACCCTTCTGGAACGTCAGCACCTTGTCGGTCTCGCCCACGAGCGTGACCGATCGCCGGCGATGTTCCTGCCCGTGCAGCAGGCTCTCGCTGCCGAGCTCGCATCAGTTGGTAAACATGGCGCTGAAGCGGCTCTGATGCTTCGGGCGTTGCAGGTGCATGTCATTTCGTCAGTGCTTATGGATCGTGCCGCTGCTCGAAATGCCAGCCACGGAACGGTCGATCCCGATCTTTGGCCAGCAAATTTTGTTGACCGCGAACTCGTCGCGGCATTGGCGGACCCAGCGGCATACGACACGGTCTTTGAATTCGGCTTGATCGCCCTTCTCGGCGGTCTCGGAGTGAACGACTAGCGCCTGACAATGAATGGTTTGACGCGACTATCGTCCGGCCATGGCTGACAACGCAGAAGAATTCCAAGCCACTGAAACTCCGTGGCGTCGTGACCCATCAGAACTGACGGGGCGACTTACCGATTGGGTTGTAACCGCATTCGGTGAAGGTTCAATCGTGACCAACGTGGTTGCGCCAGATAACGGCATGTCGAGTGAAAGTTGTTTGTTCGATGTCACGCTCGATGGCGTCACTACTCAGTACGTCGCGCGTATGGCGCCGCTTCCTCATGTGATTCCGGTTTTCGAGAGTTACGACATTGAGCTTCAAGCCAAGGCCATGAATGTCGTCCGCGCCAACACCAATGTTCCGGTTCCCGAAGTAAC
>JAEMTX010000070.1 GCA_016462055.1 Acidimicrobiia bacterium
GATAGTTCCGGGGCCCCGCCTCGGCGGGGCACCGGCGCGTCTCAAGGCTTGTCGGAGGATTGGGTCATAGGATCTCGGCGTGCCACATCCCACACTTCTCACGCAGGGCCGTATTGGTTCGGTTGAAACTCGTAACCGCATGGTCTTTCCCGCCATGGACCAAAACAGTTGCGAGGACGGGGAGATCACTGATTTAAACGTCGCGCACTACGAGGCGAGAGCCCGCGGGGGAGTGGGGCTCCTCATTCTTGAAACTTCGGCAGTTGCTTGGCCTATTGGCGCAACCTCGCTCCACCAGCCCGCGCTTTCCGAAGATCGGTTCATTCCTGGACTAGCGCGGTTAGCCGAAGCGGCGCATCGTCATGGCTCGAAAATGTTCGTGCAGATGTGTCATCACGGCAAAACCGCCGGTGTTGACGCGATGCAGGATCGTGAGCAACTGGTTCCGTCGGTCCCGTTGCCAGCCGACGAGAACGATCTCAGTTCCGTCACGATGGATGAGTTGATGAAGATGGCGGGGCTTACCGGGGGAAAGCGAGCTCAACAGCGCGCCGCCACCATCGATGATCTCGTGTGGGTTGTCGATCAGTTTGCTGATGCCGCCGAGCGCGTGCAGAAGGCGGGGCTCGATGGCATCGAAGTCCACGCCGCGCATGGATATCTGATTTCGACGTTCCTGTCGCCGCATTACAATCTTCGTGACGATGAGTACGGAGGCTCGGTCGAAAACCGTGCCCGTTTGCTCGTCGAAGTCGTTAGCGCAATTCGCAAACGATGCGGTTCCGATTTCGGAATCATCGTGCGACTTGATGGGCGTGAATATGTTGAAGGTGGAATCACCCCAGAACTTTCCGCTGAATACGCTGTGCTTGCGGAATCAGCGGGAGCCGATGCGATTCATGTGTCGGCATCTGGGCCCAATTCAATGGGTGTTGGGTTTACCAATGGTCCGCTTCCATGGCAACCCGATCAGTATCTGGGGCTGGCTGCGGTCGTTAAGCAGTCAGTATCGATTCCCGTGATCGCCGTGGGTCGCATCTTCCCCGATGCTGCAGAAAAACATCTGAAGAACGGCGATTGCGATTTCGTTTCAATGGGTCGACAACTATTGGCCGATCCTGATCTTCCGGCGAAATTGTTATCGGGAAAACCTGATCGTGTTCGAACATGTATTAACTGCTTTGTTTGTGTGGCCCAGAATTTCTGGGACGGTGCGCCCATCTGTGCCGTCAATGCTGAACTCGGCCACTACGACGAAGGTCCACTTCGCCCGGCAACTGAACGGCGCAAGGTTGTGGTCGTTGGTGGTGGCCCAGGAGGAATGGAAACTGCGCGTGTTGCTGCGGTTCGCGGTCATTCCGTCACGCTGTTGGAAAAATCGCCCCACTTGGGAGGTACTGCTCGGTTCTCCTCGCTGACCACTCCCATGAACGCCGAACTTGTTCGCTACTTGAGCACCGAGATTTCGCTTCTTGATGTCGACATTCGCACCTCGACTCCGGTGACCGCCGGATTGGTTCGGGAATTGAATGCCGATGTTGTCGTCGTTGCGACAGGGGCCCGCAGAGAGCGTCCTGACATTCCTGGTGCTGGCCTGCCCCATGTGTTCTCCGGAGACGATCTGCGAGGACTCCTGACGGGTGATGACCCAGCAGCGGCTTCGCGGCTGCCCGTTCATCGACGTCTGATGGTGTCGATTGGTCGATCGCTGGGGTTCATGTCGAGCATGGATCGTGTTCGATCGATGTCGAAGCGATGGATGCCGATCGGCAAGCGAGTCGTTGTTGTCGGTGGGGGATTGGTCGGAGTCGAATTAGCCGAATACCTCGCTGAGCGCGGCCGGAGTGTGACCGTGCTCGAAGAAGGCGACAAACTCGGTGTCGAAATGGCGCATCCTCGCCGCGCTCGCGCTTTGTTCGAGGCTCGTAATCACGGTGTTTCATTCATCACCGGAGCGCAACTCACTGGGATCACCGAGAGTGGTGTTTCCTACCTTGTCGGAGACGAGACCCACACGGTTCGTACCGATGCTGTTGTTATCGCCAGTGGTGTGCACGCCGACGAATCAATTGCCGAACAACTCCGTGCCGATGGTTTCGATGTTCGCGTTGTAGGCGATGCTGCAAGCGTTGGTTATATCGAAGGTGCGGTTCGAACCGGCTATCTCACTGGTCGATCAATCTGAACTCGGACGCGAATCGGGTCTGGGTTTCCCCAGACCCGAGCGCGAATAGTGCTGTGTTGCCTGACGAGAGCAGGCTTACAGTCGCCCGATTACGGCCGAGCAGGAACTGACTTCGACGCCACCGTTTTCATCGACGTCAAGATTGGTGACAATACCGTTTTCGATAATGACTGCGTAGCGCTTTGAACGTACGCCAAGGCCAAATCCGGTTCCGTCCATGACTAAGCCCATGGCCTGAGTGAATTCGCCATTGCCATCGGCCAGCATCGTGATTGAGTCGCCGACCTGCTGGTCGTCACCCCAAGCGCCCATGACGAACGCGTCGTTGACGGAGATACAGGCGATGCGGTCGACGCCTTTGCCGGTGAGTTCGTTTGCTTGCTGGACGAAACCAGGAAGATGAACCTTCGAGCAGCCCGGGGTAAATGCTCCGGGAACCGCGAACAGAACGACTTTGCCTGATCCGAGTACATCGGCGGTGTTGACCTTTTCGGGTCCGGCCGCGCCCATGATGAACAGATCGATGGCGGGGATTGCGTCTCCAACGTTGATTGTCATGCGATCACATTACGGTTTCGTCGAGGGGCCGTGCTTGTTCGGGTGAGGATTCGACGGGCAAATCTTCTGTGTCGCGGATTATCCGAACAGGTTCGAGCTGGCATCGGCGGCAGCAAGCACCGCTAGATACACAAAGACAATCGTTTGGGCGAGGCAAAGAAGGCCGATGAGCTGGGTGGCGTCGCCGTCGCCTCCGGTGGAGGGGCTCCAGAGTTTCCGCACGACCACTGTGGCGAGGGCCGCTGCTGCGATAGCGGTGACCACGATCGACCAAATAACGGGGAACTGCAGCTTCCAGCCGATCAGCGCTCCGGCGCTCACTACGCCAGGTACGAGAGCGAAAAGACGTTCCTTCATCGTTGGACCGAAAACCGCTTGGCGAATGAATTCAACGAAGCCTGCGCCACCGATTGAAAACACCATCATTGGCAAAATCGCGTCAGTTGCAGATTGCGTTGCTATTTGATTGAACGCAAGAACATCGCCGAGCACTAAGAACGCGAGTGTGAGCGTGACCAGCACAATTTGAGCGATGGAACCGGCCGTAGCGCGCGGCCGTGAGGGTTCGGAAGTCATGAGCGTCGCAGGATGTCGCGCCACGAGCGTCGAGGAGCGAGTTCGTGATCGCGAGCCGCTTGAATTCGCTCAGTGCGTAATGAATCCACGTCAGTGTCATCAAGTGGAGTCATCGCTGAAGTACCGACGATCCAACCCAGAAGTGCGTCGGCGAGTCATGGGTTGCGAGCAAGGGCCGGACCATGCAGATAGGTGCCTACGATTTTTCCGGTGATGACACCCTCTGTTCCGTCGCCATTACCTTCTCCTACTTCAACCGCAGAAAGTGTTTGAGAACGACTGCCGGGGATTGTTCGACCAGCGTGATTTTCGAATCCGGTGAGTTGACCGAGTTCGATGATCCCTTCGGGTGTGGTGAGTTGTGCGCTCGTTGTCAGCAGTTCGCCAACCGCCCGAGGTCGGTCGACGCGGATGGTTTCGCAATCAAGAAGCCCCAGTCCGGGGCGACTCGTTCCATTGGCGTCAGGGAACCGGTGCCCAAGAATCTGCATTCCAGCGCAAATGGCGAGAACGACAGCGCCGTTGTCGACAGCGCGATGTAGGCCTCGGCTTTGTTCAAGTTCCCGAGTCGCTTGAACCTGCGGCCCGTCCTCGCCCCCGCCAACAAGGTACAAGTCGGCAGAATCGGGGACAGGTTCGCCCGCATCGACCGTGATGTGTTCGACTGCGATTCCGCGCCATTCGAGGCGACGAGACAACACAAGCGCGTTTCCTCCGTCGCCGTATGTGCCAAGGAGGTCGGGGTAGAGCGAAACAATCCGGACTGCGGAGTCGTTCAGTCGAGTCGCGGGGAGTGACGTCACAGAACACCGCCCACACGCTCAAGGTGGTCCTGAAAAGCGGTGTAGTTCGATGCCACATCGATTGGCATCGTTGGGTCGTAGGCGGGTGACTGACGCACTAATTTAATGGCTGACTCGAGATCGTCGGCGACAATGTGGTTGATGTTGCCGTAACGGAATCGAACAGCCAAATCGTGCCGTCGCTCGCCGATAGCGACGACAAAGCGTTGGCCCATGCGCTCGTAAGCGACATCCCAAAGCCACGATGGGTCATGGCCGTCGGCGATTCGGGCATTGATGGCGATGATGAGTGGCGTTGATGGCCCTTCAAGCAGTTCGAGTGCCTCGTGCCAGCCCGCGGGGTTTTTGGCCAAGAGGAGTCGGATGCGAGTGTCGCAAAATTGGGCCACCCGATATCGACCCGCGATTTCGCGAACATCGTCGAGTCCATCAAATGCTTGGTCAAGGTCGGTCCCCATCGCCGACGCGGCGGCGAGTGCGAAAGCGGCATTGACACGGTTGACGCGACCAGGAAGCGCGAGTTCTCCGCTCATCGTTCTGCCGTTAATGGCAATGGCGCCGTTGGCGAGAGTCACGTCGACTGAAGGGCGCCGAAGGGCGCAGGCGGTGCAAGCCCAACCTGCGTCGGTGAAATCAATGCGGCCTGAGCAAGCGGGACAACCGGCGGCGTCAGCAGTCCATTCTTGACCAGTGCCGACCCACACAACGTTTGGAGCAGCGAGTGCCGCCCAAGTCACGAGTGGATCATCGGCGTTCGCGACGACGGTGCGAGGCGGAGTTGTTTCAAGTGCAATTCGCCACTGCTCTGCGAGTTTGCGCACTTCTTGTGTTCGGTCTAGTTGATCGCGACTGAGGTTGAGTAGCACGACCGTATTTGCGTTGGTGGCGCGTAGTACCGAATCGACCCAACGTTCATCGACTTCAAGAACCGCTGTATCAGTTGCGTTGGCGGAGGCGAGAGCCGCGACAATTCCTGGAGTCATATTCGCGCCTAACCAATTGGACACAATTGGTCGACTGGTGCCGAGTGCGCTTGAGAGAAGTTTCGTCGTTGTCGTTTTTCCGTTGGTTGCACTCACAATGACGACGTCTCGAGATGCAGTGAGTTCCGACAGGAGGTTCCTGTCAATAAGCAATGACACTCGTCCGCCGATCACGGAACCAGTCCCGAATTGCACGACACGGGAGGCCCAAGCAACGAAGCGACCGGCAGCAACGGCGAGCCGGGCGCGGGGTCGCAGGCTCTTGGCTCGGCCTGTTGCAGAAGCGGGGTTGGGAGCAGCAGTCACGACTTGCAGATGCTACTTCCGAGTGTGGCGAGGGTTCCGGAGCAAATGTCCGGGAATTTCATCCTCCTGCGAGTAGTGCTCGGTATCGCATCGTGGCAGAGAAGCGGCCCGTCTGAGTGTTGTAGGCAAGTACCGTTATTTGGCAAGTCTCAATTGGGGAGCACACGTGGACGATTTTGCAAGCCGAAGCGGGACAGCGGTGGTGACAGGTGGCAGCGGTGGTATCGGCGCGGCGATCGTGCGCATGTTGGCAGAACGCGGCAGTGATGTGCTTTTTACCTATCGGGCAAATCGCGATGCAGCCGATGCGATCATTGCTGAACTTTCGTCGCTTGATGTTCGAGTTATGGCGATGCCCGCTGATCTTGTTGACGAGTCGCTCGCTGCATCGGTGATTACCGCAGCGGTCGCAGAGTTTGGAGGCATTCATACACTTGTGCATGCGGCAGGTCCGCATGTCACACAGATGCACCTGAGTCGTGTTGAACCTTCGGCGTATCGAGCTCAGATCGAAGGCGAAGCGATTGCCTTTTTCAATGTTGTGCAGCCAGCGCTTGAGCAGTTGCGAAAAGCGGAAGGCAGCATCGTTGCGGTAACGACAGCAGCGACTCGTCGCTACCCAGTTCGTGATGGCCTGTCATCTGGGACGAAGGGCGCAGTTGAAGCCGTGGTTCGGGCACTCGCTGCTGAAGAAGGACGATTCGGTGTGCGCGCGAATTGCGTTGGGCCAGGAATGCTCACTGACGGAATGGCAGCACGGCTTATGGCCTCGGGTGATCTTGACGAAGCCGCGCTTGAGGTGACAATGAAGAACATTCCGTTGCGAAAGTTCGGTGATGCTGTCGACATCGCGGAGGCCGTTTGTTTCCTCGCGTCCGACCGAGCCGATTTCATTACAGGCCAGATGCTCGACATTGATGGCGGCTACGGCATCTAGAGAACGACTCGAGCGTCAGGCTGCGTCAGCCTCGATGACACCTTCGATAGCCCATGTAAGAGTGCGGATCAGCGCCCGTGCCGCGGGTTGAACGATCAGCGGATCAAGGGCTGGGACCAACGGCAGTTTGAGGTCTTCGCGCATCCATGTGGGGAGCATGCCCACAGCGGCCGGCGCAATCACGCCGTACGCGGCACGGGCCGCAAGCGGAAGGGGAGCGAGCATGAGCCAACGGGCAGCATCGCGAGCCTGCTGGCCGGCCTCGAGCTCCGGACGAATCTTTTGCATCCATTGGTCGAGTTCGGCGACAGAATGTGCTGACTCGTTGCCCCCGAGTCGGTCGTTAATGATTGCCATTTCATCGACGTACTGATCGGCTTCAGCGGAAGTCAGAGTTGTTGCTCCGTAGCGTTGATAAGCGCGAAGGAATGAATCGACCTCTGCATGGTGGACCCACGAAAGAAGGTGAGGGTCGTTGGCCGAGTACTCGCGGCCATCAGGTGCGAGGCCGACCACTCGTTGATGCACCCGAGTCACCATCTCGAATGCTGCGGTGGCTTGTTCGGTAGTGCCGAACGTGGTGGCAGCAACAAATTGGCTTGTTGCGCTGAGGCGATCGAGAGGATGGCGCCGGTAATCGGAATGTTCGGCAACACCGGCCATAGCGAGCGGATGCATCAACTGCACGAGAAGGGCGCGTAATCCGCCAATGAGCATCGAGCCGTCGGAATGGACTCGCCATGTGACGCTGTCGGGTCCGAAAAGGCCAGGGTCGCCTTCGAGGGGTTTGGTGAGATCTCGAACTGGAGGATTGTCTCCGGAGATCAGCGTGCGTAGTTCTCGACCCAGCCGCAACCGGACGTCGCCAAGTGCCGAACCGATCGCTTCAGCAATGGCGGTCAGTCCCGGAGGCAGATTTGGCTCGGAGGTCATGAGTTGAGGATAGGACTTGTGGGCGCGAAACCGCCGGTCGGACGAGTATCGCTTCCGGTGATTGACGGGGACCACCCCATGTGGTGGGGTGTCATCACAACTTGACCCACCGAAACAGGGGAAGCCGGTCTGATTCCGGCGCTGACCCGCAACCGTAGGTGGCCTCTGGAGAGATTCTCTGGGCGGCCACGAGCCGGACTGCCTGCTTCGAGGGGATTGCTCCATCACAGACCGTCGTCGGATTACGGGAGGTGGGGCTCGGTTCGGTCGGCGGCTTTGGTCCGTGGTCCGGTCGGGTCTCGCACCCATAGACCGGCACACGTAGGCGCCTGTGGCAGACCTGAAATCAGACCAGAAAAAGAATCGAGTAACCGCACCCCTTGAGCATCAGCCGTATCTCTTCCGCAATGCTGCGTGCACGATTGACGCGCGCGTGTCGAGCGATGGCGATGTGTTGGGTGGTTGTCATCGCGCTCACAGGTTTGATTGTGACGATGAGCGGGCGCGCCGAGGCTTCGTCGTGCTCTGGTCCACTTTCGGGTGGAGAAATTCGTGTCGTGATTGTTGTTGATGCCACTGATTTCGGCGGTGGATCTTCGGCGACCTGCCTTGTTGTCCCAACCGGGACCACGGGTTCGCAGTTATTGGCGCGACGCAGCGCAGAACTCGGAACTGGTTCTGTTCGTTATGGGTCAAGTGGTTTGCTCTGTGCGATTGATGGGATGCCGGCAACTGGATGCGGCGACCAGAACGCTGGTGGCTATGACTATTGGGGATATTTCAACGTTCCATCGGGAAGTTGGGTCTACGGCAACATCAATCCATTCACGCGACGACTTTCCGATGGTGACATCGAGGGCTGGCGGTACGTGCGCGGAGGAAAAGGTTCTGCGCAGGATCCGCCGCCGCGGATCGCGCCGTCCCGATCGCTCTTTCCAGTACTCGCTCCAAATGTCCCCGCTGTTATCGAGCAGCCAGCAGTAGCGAGTGGAACCGCATCGTTGTCGAGTTCTTCGACAACGATCGATGTTGATCGTGAAGCAACTTCCGATCCACCCGATGTCGTTTCGATGGCGACAACAACGCTTGAACCCGCTGCTGTCGAAGGCATTGCACTGGCGTCATCACGTGCGAGTGACTCAACCATTGGTCGATGGTTCGCTATTGCTGCGGTGTTTGTTCTCATAGCCATGATGGCAGGCGGCGCGTGGATACAGACTCGTAGGTCTCGATGACTGCGCCGCGACTGCTGCATCCGGGAGCTTGGTGGTTGTGGGCGGTAGGACTCGCTGCATGTGCATTGCGCACGACGAATCCGGTGCTGCTCTGCCTCATCATCGCTGTCACCGGATGGGTTGTGGTTTCCCGTCGAACCGATGTTCTATGGTCGCGATCATTCGCAAGTTTCTTGCGACTCGGACTCATCGTGATTGCTATTCGACTTGTGTTCCAGATTCTTTTCGGGGTTCGAATTCCTGGCACGACACTCTTTTCCATCCCCGAGGTCACCCTTCCGTCTTGGGCCGCTGGAGTGAGTCTGGGTGGACCAGTCACGCTCGAATCGTTGATGGCGGCGCTCTACCAAGGACTTCGGCTTGCGACGGTGTTGGCCTGTTTCGGGGCAGCGACCTCGTTATGCAGTCCCTATCGCATGCTGCGAGCCCTTCCTACGGTGCTTTATGAAGCAGGGGTAGCGGTGACAGTGGCGTTCACGTTTGCGCCGCAGGCGATTGTCGCATCTCGCCAAGTTCGTGAAGCGCGTCGCCTGCGTGGACGTTCCGATCGTGGAGTTCGAGCATGGTCAGCGTCAGCATTGCCGGTACTCGAAGGAGCGCTCGATCGAGCTGTTGCTCTCGCTGCATCAATGGACAGTCGCGGCTACGGCCGACGGGGTGGAGCATCGGTCTCGCAGCGTCGTCGTTCGGTTGGTCTGGTTTTGTTGGGTCTCGTCGCCATTGCGATTGGCTCGTATGGACTCCTTGACCCAGGGGCACCGACGATGTTCCGGATCCCCGCGCTCGCTGTCGGGGTGGCCGCTCTCGTGGGTTCACTCGCCGCTAGCGGTCGTTCCACCGAGCGAACTCGCTATCGACCTGATCCATGGGTGAAACCGGAATGGATCGTTTCGCTTGCTGGCCTGATTGCTCTTGCATCGTTTGTTCTTGCAGGGAGAATGAGCGACGCGCTTACTCCTTCGACAAACCCGCTCGAGGTGCCTGCGGTTCCATTAGTTGCGGTCGTCGGACTTCTCGTCGCAACCCTTCCGTCGTGGTTTGCTCCAACGCCCCCGACACTCGCAACGGTGTCAACGTCGATGGCGGTCGCAGCATGATTCGGTT
>JAEMTX010000071.1 GCA_016462055.1 Acidimicrobiia bacterium
TGTCGCAAAGGATGCCACTGACCTTGAACTTGCCATCGATGTCGCGATTCGGGAAGGGGCCGACGTCGTAACGGTTGTGGGCGGCCACGGCGGTCGCGTTGATCAGTCGTTTGCAAACGCCTTCGTAATCGCTTCGCCGGCATACGCGCATATTTCTATGCACGCTATTCTCGACTCTGCACTGGTTTCGGTTGTACATGGCGGGGGAGGCGTGACCTTTGTCGGGGCGCCTGGCGATGTCGTCACCATCCTCCCTCTGCACGGTGACGCGACAGGCGTGCGTACTGAAGGGCTTGAGTATCCACTCCGAGGCGAAACGTTGAAGGCGGGCACCACGCGCGGTGTCAGCAATGTCCTGCTCGATTTTGAGGCCACTGTTTCTCTCGAATCGGGCATCGTGCTCGTAGTACGTCCAGGTCCTGAACTTCTTGTCAATGAAAATGGAGAGAATTGATGAAGCGGTCTTTTGTTGTTGCTGTTCTTGCACTGACGGTACTCGCTGTGGCCTGTGGATCTTCGGGCTCGTCATCGAAACCCGCTCCGGGTGTCTCCCCTGTTCTCGTGAACGGTGAGCTCCCGCATTTTGATGATCCAGTGACGTTGCGGGTACTGACGCACGATTCGTTTGCAGTGACCCAAGCGGTATTGGACGAGTTTGAGACAGCAACAAATGTAAAAGTCGAACTGATCGCGTCTGGCGACGCGGTTGCGATGACGAATGCAGCAATTCTCACCGCCGGGAACCCCGTGGCCGACGTGATTTTCGGATTCGACGAAAATCTTTTGGGTTCTGTTCTTGAGAACAACCTTCTTCAGGCGTACACGCCGGAGCGTTTGAACGGAGTCGACCAGTCTTACGTGCTCGATACTTCGGGTATGGCAACGCCCATCGATCATGGTGATGTCTGCGTGAACTTTGATCGTGGAGCGTTCACGAAATCCGCGATCAAGATTCCGACAACCTTCGACGAACTCACACAGGCTTCCCTAAAAAGCGAGTTTGTTGTCGAAAATCCTGCGACGTCAACGCCAGGACTGGCCTTCATGCTCGCAACTATCGCCAGATTTGGTGGCGGCGATGATGTCTCAGCGAATGCGAAGTGGCTTTCGTACTGGAAGCAACTGAAAGCCAACGGTGTCCGCGTTGTCGATAGTTGGGAAATCGCGTACTACGGCAGTTTCTCTGGCGGAAGCGGAAAGGGCGACCATTCACTTGTTGTGAGTTATGCCTCGAGTCCTCCTGCAGAAGTCGAAGACACATCTCTGGCAGTGGACGATTCCCCGACTGGAGTCATCGCCGAAACCTGTTACGGGCAAACAGAGTTCGCGGGAATACTCAGAGGTGCGGTAAACCCTCGAGCGGCGGCAGCCTTTCTCGAGTTCATGCTCGGCAGTTCCTTTCAAGCGGACGTCCCCGGGCAGATGTACGTGTATCCCGTGGTGACGGGTACGCCACTGCCTGACACATTCGCCAAGTACACCGCTCCGGTTACGGACCCTCTGACGCTGCCTTACGCCGATGTTGCATTTAATCGTGACCGTTGGATCACTCAATGGTCGGCGCTCTTCCGCTGATGGTCTCCGCCTCCGAGTCTCGAGGTAACAACCTTCGAAGAAAGTTGTGGCGACTTCTTGCGGCGACTCCGCCCCTTCTTTTCTTAGGGGTGTTCTTCGTGTGGCCTGTTTTTGCGATCTTGCTTCGCGGATTGCGTCCGCATGGATCGTGGAACTTCGCCGTATTCGGGGAGGTCTTCTCAGACCCTTCGATGCGACGAGTGCTGTGGTTCACACTATGGGAGTCGCTTGCTTCTACGGTTCTCTGTGTCGTCGTTGCCCTTCCAGCGGCGGCGATGTTTGCTCGTTATCGATTCAAGGGGAAACGAGTGTTGTGGTCTGCGCTCCTTGTGCCCTTTGTGCTACCAACGGTTGTCGTCGCTGTCTCGATGCTCGGTGTGATCGGCGGGGGAGGACTGGCAGGGATCAATCTCAACGGGACTGTTTGGGCGATTCTGATCGCACATGTGTTTTTTAACTACGCCGTAGTGGTGCGCACGGTTGGCGCGACGTGGTCGACGATTGATCCACGGCTTGAAGAATCGGCCCGAACGTTGGGGGCGCCTTTATGGCGGGTATTCCGCGAGATCACGTGGCCACTGATCCGGTCATCGGTCGCGGCCGCCGCGTCAATTGTGTTCCTCTTTAGTTTCACTTCGTTCGGGATTGTCCTCATCCTCGGCGGCATCAGCCATCGAACGCTCGAGGTTGAGATTTACGACCAAACAGCAAAGTTTCTCCATCTCGACATTGCCGCTGTTCTGGCCATCGTTCAGCTTGTTGTCGTGGTTGTAATTTTGATGTGGTTCGGACGTTCCCAGCGCCGAAGGTCTGTACTTCTTGACCAACGATCAGCGTCTGAAATGGAGAGGACTATGGAAACCTCCCCACAACGTTGGTTTATTCGCTCGAACATTCTCTTTATGGCGGTGCTCTTCGGGGTTCCGTTGGGCCTGCTTGTTGCGCGTTCGTTTTCGACCCCAAACGGCTGGGGGTTTGGCTTCTATCAAGCCCTCACTGATACCCGTGGAGGATCAACGTCGTTTGTTCCCCCAATCGACGCTGTAGGTAACTCACTACTGTTTGCATTTATTGCGACTGCGATTGCCCTCGTGTTGGGACTCTGCGCTGCATGGGCGATCGTCGGTGACGGCTCCAAGAGCTCGTCAATCTTTAGTCGTTGGACCGATACCGCGCTCATGATTCCGCTGGGGACCTCTGCGGTCACTGTCGGCTTTGGATTTCTCATCGTGTTCGACGAGCCGCCGTTGAATCTCAGATCGTCCTTGTGGTTGATCCCCATCGCCCATGCGATCGTGGCGTTGCCGTTCGTCGTTCGCTTGTTAGTGCCCGGGCTGCGATCGATCGATCCGCGCCTGAGGGAAGCAGCTTCGACACTGGGAGCATCGCCTCGCCAAGTGTGGTGGACCATCGATGTGCCAATTGTCAGTCGGTCGCTTGCGGCGGCGGCCGGTTTCGCGTTCGCCATTTCCCTCGGCGAGTTCGGGGCGACGGCGTTTCTGGCTCGTCCTGATCGCCCCACAATGCCGATTGCGATTTATCGCGCCCTTGGTCGACCGGGGGACTACAACTTCGGTCAAGCAATGGCGATGTCGACAATTCTTATGCTGTTGACCGTTGTCGTTGTGACAGCAATCGATCGGTTCCGCCCCGCTGGCGTTTCGGAGTTCTGAAATGAAGAGTGCATTCCTCTCGATCGATCACGTATCTGTTCGTCATTCGAATTCGAGCGCCGGTGCGTTATGTGATATCTCGTTCGATGTGGGTGCTGGTGACGTGATTGCGGTGCTCGGTTCCTCTGGCTCCGGGAAGACCACATTGCTTCGTGTGATTTCTGGTCTTCAAACGGTCAGCGTCGGGAACGTTGTTCTCGGTGGGGTCGACATCACGGAAACCCCGCCGCATTTGCGCGGTATTGGATTGATGTTTCAAGAGCACGCGTTGTTCCCGCATCTCAACGTTGCCGACAACGTGAGGTTCGGTTTGCGAATGGCCAAGATGCCTAAGTCTGATCGCGAAGAGCGGGTCGCTGAAATGTTGGAGATCGTAGGACTCGCAGAATTCGGGTCTCGAGACGTCGCATCGCTGTCGGGCGGGGAGCGGCAACGAGTTGCGCTTGCCCGAACGATTGCCCCTGCACCTCAACTGCTGCTTCTTGATGAGCCCATGGGTTCGTTAGACCGAGTTTCGCGTGACCGACTCGTTTCTCAACTCGCTGAGATCATTGATCGGCTCGGGCTCACCGTTGTTTATGTGACCCACGATCGATCAGAGGCCTTTGAACTGGCTGATCGCATTGCCGTGCTCGACCAAGGGCGGCTGGTGCAGTTGGCTGCTCCCGAGATTCTCGATGCACGGCCTGCGAATGCACACGTCGCCCAATTGCTGGGTCACCGCTAACTGCGGCAGTTGCGACACAATGGGTGTATGGATCTGACCGCAACCCTCGATGTTGCCTGCACGCTCGAACACTTGCGGGTTTGGGTTGGTGACCTCAGCCGCTATCCGGAATGGCTTACGATCGTTCCGCGCGCCGAAAGCGAGCAGGGGAGCGAGCCGAGCGCTTGGGCAGTTGAACTTCGGGCCAAGGTCGGTCCTATTGCCCGGTCAAAACGTCTGCGTATGGTCCGGATAATTGACGATCCAGGACATATCCGGTTTGAGCGAGAAGAAATCGACGGTCGCAGTCATTCATTGTGGGTGCTCGACGCGGTGCTTGAGTCGAGCAACGGCGGTGCCCGATTGACCATGGGACTTCATTACGGCGGCTCGTTCGGGGCGGGGCTCTTCGAGCGCCTTCTTGCTGACGAAATTGAAGCCTCGAAACAAACTCTTCGCTCGCTAGTGGAATGAGGTCTCGCGCTTCCGTAGCGTGGGGCTATGACTTTGTACGAAGACGCTGATCTCACCGCTGCCGATGTTGCCTGGAACCTCGATCCGTTAGTAGATGGAAAAGGTCAAGAGGGTGTCAACCAACTTCTTGAGCAGGCGGAAGCGCTCACTGGTGACCTCGAACATTGGCGAGGCCGGATTGGCGAGCTCGAAGTGCCGGAACTGGCGAGAGCAATGTCGACCCTGGCCGAAATCCAGGATCGACTTGGCCGAGCAGGCTCGTGGGTGTCACTGCGATTTTCGGTCGATACATCAGACCCGGCGCGTGGCGCAGCCATGCAGAAGTTTCAAGAGCAAGCGACCGAGTTGTCGACGCGTTTGATCTTCCTTGAATTGGAATGGGCCGAAGTTCCGGAGGAACGCGCGTCAGTATTGGTTGACTCAGAGGATCTTGCGTTCTGTCGTTACTACCTTGAGTCGGCTCGTCGCTATCGGCCACATTTGCTGACTGAGCCCGAAGAGAAGATTCTCGCCGAGAAAGACGTAACGAGTTCATCGGCATGGAGTCGGCTTTTTGACGAACTGAGTTCGGCCATCGTCATCGAACTCCCCGAAGGGCCTACAAGTCTTGAACAGGGACTGTCGCGTTTGGGTTCGCCAGATCGTGATGACCGTCGTATCGCTGCTGACGCAATCACCATCGCACTTGATCCCGGATTACGAACGCGTGCCTATGTGTTCAACACGCTGATGGCTGATAAGACAACAGACGATCGACTCCGCTCGTACCCGTCGTGGGTCGCGAGCCGAAACCTGGCTAATCAAGCGAGCGATTCCTCGGTGCAAGCACTCGTCGATGCGGTCGTCGATCGCTACGACATTCCTCAGCGTTGGTACCGGTTGAAGGCGCAACTCCTCGGTGTGGATCGTATTGCTGATTACGACCGCAACGCTTCGATCGCGTCAGTTGAAGAAGAGTTCTCGTGGTCAGAGGCGACCGACATCGTTCTTGACTCCTACGGTTCATTCTCGAGCGAGTTAGCCGGCGTAGTGAAGACGTTTATCGATGAGAACTGGATCGATGCGCCGGTTCGGCCCGGTAAACGGCCGGGTGCGTTCTGCGCCTATACCGTCCCAAGCGCGCATCCATTCCTGTTGTTGAATTGGACCAGTCGCCGCCGCGACGTTCTCACTCTTGCCCATGAACTCGGGCACGGCCTCCACGCCTATCTCGCTCGCGAACAGGGCGTGTTCCACCAATCGACACCGCTCACCTTGGCCGAGACGGCATCGGTCTTTGGCGAAACAGTCACCTTTGGTCGACTCCTCTCTGACACCACAGATCCGAACGCCCGTCTTGCTCTCTTGGCCGAGAGTCTTGAAGGTCAGATCGCCACGGTCTTCCGCCAAATTGCCATGAATCGTTTTGAGAACGCCGTGCATACCCATCGACGCGAAATCGGAGAGTTGTCGACCGAAGACTTCGCCGACGCTTGGGAGAGCACTCAGCGGGCCATGCTTGGCGAAGCGGTGGAACTCACCCCGGGCTATCGCTCATGGTGGAGTTACATCCCTCACTTCATTGGCTCACCTGGGTACGTCTACGCCTATGCCTACGGGCAATTGCTCGCGTTAGCAGTCTATGCGCGATACGAGACCGAAGGCGATGCGTTCGTTCCGGCCTATCTCGATATGTTGCGCGCCGGTGGTTCGAAATCACCCGAAGAACTCGGTCGCATCGTCGGTGTCGATCTTGCCGATCCGCGTTTTTGGGATGGCGGGCTCGCCATCATCGATGCGCAACTGTCAGCAGCCGAACAAGCAGCGAGAGATGCCGGACGACTCTGAACGAGAAGCGTGGGCGGTGTTATCTGCGTCCGGTCTCGAATGGAGTGAGGTCGGGGTTCGCCACAGAGTCGCGGTAGTGATACATCGAGTACGGATACTGCGTAACGATTTTTCCTGACGCACTCTCGTAGTAATGCCCGCAACCGGCATGCCACACGTCGACGCCGGCAATGGCCTGTTGCAGTTCAGCGTTGTACGCGTCCATTGCTTCACGTTGGGGATCGATCCAGTCGATTCCGTCGCTATCCATTTGGGTGAGCAAATCGAGGACGTAGCCGACCTCGTATTCAGCCATTTGAATGAGTGAACCGGCGTTGTTGTTTGGTCCGTACAACATGAACAGATTCGGGAAGCCGGTAGTGGTCACGCCGAGGTAGGCCTCGGGGCCATCGACCCATTCATCATCAAGGCTTCGACCATTACGCCCGGTAAAGGGGATACGTGAGGCGAACTTGTCGACCACGTATCCGGTCGCACACACAATGACGTCAACCTCGCGTTCAACTCCATCGGCGGTCACGATCCCGTTTGGCGTGATGCGATCGATGGCATCGGTGATGAGTTCGACGTTCGGCCGATTAAACGCTGGGTAGTAGTCGTTCGAGAAGAGTGGGCGGAAGCAGCCCCACGGAACATGTGGAGTGAGCCCTTCACGGGTCTTCTCATCGTCGATCACTGAGATAGCGACGGCGCCGGCCCATTCGGCTCCGCCGAGGATTTCCTTATTACTAAACGGCGCATTCGGGCCGATGTAGTCCATGATCGCGTTGCGGTAGCCCTGAAGCGCTTCCGGATTGGTTCGAAACTCTTCGATCTGTTCGGCGGGAATCGGAAACTCTTCTTTGGGAAGCACCCATTGAGGCGATCGTTGGAAGGAATACAGGGTGTCTGCAAGCTTGGCGATTTCCGGAATGCTTTGCACCGCACTTGCAGCACTGCCAATGACGGCGACGCGCTTGCCCGTTATGTCGAGATCGTGGGGCCATTCCCCTGTGTGAATCAATTCTCTGGAGAATGAATCGCGTCCAGCAATGTCGGGCCATTTTATTTCGCCGAACATTCCTTGAGCGCTGATGACGATGTCGGCGACGAGCGTTTCGCCGGTCGATGTCGTGACGTCCCACTCGGCGGTGTCATCGTTCCAGGTCGCACTGGACACGCCAGTATTCAAGTGGATCATCGGCCACAGATCGAGAGCGTCGACGGAGTCGCGCAAGTACTCGAGGATCTCGGGCTGTGACGCGTACGACCGAGGCCACGATGGATTGAGATTGAACGAAAACGAATACGCATGGATCATGACGTCGCAGGAAAGTCCTGGGTAGCGGCTGCGCTGCCATGTGCCTCCGACGTCACCATCTCGTTCAAGAACCTTGACGTCGGTGTAGCCCGCTTCACGGAATTGATAGGCGGAGATGATGCCGCCTGGGCCTGCGCCGATGATAAGAATGCGGCGGTCTTTTCCGATCATTGAAGAAGCTCCTGCGGACGGCGTGATGAATGAGGTCAACATCCTGCCTTGTCCGGCGCATCAGCGTGAACGATTCCCGACCTGATCAGCCGGTTGGCGAGATAGGGGGGTCGCTGGGCTAGATTGATGACTCGCAAACCGGTCGCTTCGGCGCATCCGGGGGGCCACGTCGGAGTGGCGGAATTGGCATACGCGCTAGACTAAGGATCTAGTGCCCGCAAGGGCGTGGGGGTTCAAGTCCCCCCTCCGACACCAGAAGCGCCGTCCCAGTTGGGGCGGCGTTGTTGCGTTTCGACAAATGCGAGAAAATTCGTGAAGTAGGCCTAGAGGGAATCATGTCGACATCAGATCAGTACGCAGGCAATCCGCACGTGGGGCTTCCCATCACCGATGACGACGCCACGATCGAGGCAATGCTCGCCGATATGAGCATCCCCACGCTCGTTCTGTCGATGGTCCACATGACCGGCGACGCATCGTGGATCCGGGGACCGATTCGACCGTTAGGTCTATTCCTCAACGAAATCCAGGGCTACCTGCCTGAGGACCAAAAGGCCGAGATTCGAGTACGCGCTCTCGATGTCATCTGCTCTTATCGCGACAGCGGTTGTGCGCTTCCGCCACCGCCCGATGAAGCACTGCTGCGCGAAATGATGGCATGGCTTGTGTGCGAGGAAGTTCCTGCTGAGTACGTGCCGATGATGCTCGAAGACATGGAACTCGATGGAACCGACCAACGCAGTGTCGTGAGCCATTCATCGGCTGAAGCTCGAGCGGCATTGCCAGTCGTTGTCATTGGAGCGGGGGAGTCCGGTGTTCTTGCCGGCATTCGGCTTAAGCAGGCCGGCATCCCCTTCACCGTGATCGAAAAGAACGCCGGTGTCGGCGGCACTTGGTACGAAAACTCCTATCCGGGTTGTCGTGTCGATGTGGGGAATCACTTCTATTGCTATTCATTCGAACCGTCCGATCATTGGACCGAATACTTCGCCAAGCAACCTGAGATTCGTGCCTATTTCGAGGAAGTCACGAACCGCCACGATCTATGGTCGCAAATTCGTTTTTCGACTGAGGTCGTCCGTGCAAGTTGGGATGACGCTGCCGGTCTTTGGCATGTCGTGGTGCGCACGACCGATGGTCTCGAGGAAGTTCTTGATGCTCGTGCTGTCATTACTGCAGTGGGACAGTTGAATCGCCCGAAGATTCCCGATATCCCCGGCATCGAAACTTTCGCTGGAGAGTCTTTCCATTCTGCACGGTGGGATCACTCGATCGACTACGCCGGTAAACGAGTGATCATGATCGGAGCTGGGGCAAGCGGCTTCCAGATCGCACCAACGATCGCTCCCGATGTTGCCTCGCTTGTCGTGTTCCAGCGCACGGCTCAGTGGATGTTCCCGAATCCGAACTATCACGAGAAGGTTCCGGCCGGACTGACTTGGGCCATCCAACACCTTCCGTTCTTCGGACGCTGGTATCGGTTCTTGTTGTTCTGGCCTGGTTGCGATGGTTCATTGGCCAACGCCAAGATCGATCCCGATTGGCCGCATCAAGACCGTTCGATCAATGCCGCCAATGACATGGCGCGACAGATGTTCACCGATTGGATCACCGGTCAAGTGGGTGACGACCCAGAACTCTTGGCCAAAGTCATCCCGGATTACCCGGCAACCGGCAAGCGCACATTGCAAGACAATGGCTCGTGGTTGAACGCGCTAAAGCGCGACAACGTTGAACTGGTGCGCACTGCAATCGATCACATCGATGCGACAGGTGTCGT
>JAEMTX010000072.1 GCA_016462055.1 Acidimicrobiia bacterium
TTGAAGTGTTGAACAGCGCGTTGCCGTCGCGTTCGATGAACGATCCAGCGATGACTGCGCATTTGCTTGTTTGCGCAGTCGATTGCGCCCAGGCCAGCGTTGGGCCATCAAGCGGTTCGGCAACCTCTCGCATATGCGAGGTCCGACCAAGTGATGCAAAAAGTTCGGGAAGCACCACCAATTCAGCGCCCTGTTGCGCTGCGGAGTGAACGATTGAGGCTGCACGCGAAAAGTTGTCGGACTGTTCCGACGAACATTTGAGTTGAACGGCTGCAACCTTCATGGTCTGACCGTATCGCTCACTTGTCGTTCAGGCCTCGTGTTGCCCGCCACTCTTCACGTCCGGCTCGAACTTCAGTGGCCGAAACGGGGTGATGCGCCGGGTCAGTATCGAGGATGACTACCGCGACTCCGGCCGGTGGTTCGGCGGCTGGATCGTCGGCGGGCATCGGCCACGGAGGCCGAGGCGCGAGCGCAACAAGTGGAAGTCGCAACAGCGCTTGTGTTCGCGCGTCGAAGTCCCCGTACCAAACCGGGTCGAGCACTTGCTGCCATTTGTCGGCGCCGAGAATGATGACGTCGTAGCCCTCGGAAATATCGGCGAGAAGACTGTGGGGGGTGACGACGACACCAAGGCGATCGTCGCCTTGGGCAATGGAGCGAAGTTCATCGACGCGGTCATTGACCGGCGTGAGGTGGAAATCGTCTTTGCCGAGCGTTGTTGACGAGATGGCGAAATCAACACGGTCAAGGCCGAGTTGGCTGATGGCGGTTTGGGCCAAGTGCACATGGGCGATCGTGGGCGGATCGAAAGAGCCGGGGTAGACCGCACGGCGAATCGTTGGTTGCTCAGTACCCACAGAACGAGGCTAGCGATCGTGGGAGACTGGGACCTCACCCTTCGTCATTCGAGGTCATCGTGTCGAGAAGCCCATTTCTCCATCCGTTCGCTCGCCCTGGTGCTGCCGCCGAAGAGTTCGTCACCATCACTCGTGGCGAAGGCGCGCTGGTGTGGGACAACCAAGACAACGAATACATCGACGCAATAGCCAGCCTTTGGTATTGCAACGTTGGCCACGGTCGCTGGGAAATCGTCGATCAGGTCGCATCGCAAATGGCGGTGCTCGAGAATTACAACACCTTCGATATTTTTACGAATGAAACGGTTGAAACCTTCGCCGCATTTGTTGCCGCCGCAGCGCCGATGGACGATTGTCGAATCTTCTTAACCTCATCAGGTTCTGAAGCGGTCGAGACTGCACTGAAACTGGCGCGGCTCACTCATTCGTTGAAGGGCAATCCTGAACGAAACGAGTTCGTAGGCCGTGTGAACTCGTACCACGGCGTTGCCTACGGCGGCGTATCCGTGCAAGGGCTTTCACTCAATCAGCAGGGCTTTGGTCCACTGCTTGACACGGTGCATCAGGTGTCGGCACATGACATTGGTGAGATCGAAGAACTTTTTGCACGTTCGGGTGCGAAGATCGCCGCGGTGATCACCGAACCCGTGCAAGGCGCCGGTGGCGTGCATCCCCCTGTTGAGGGATATCTCATTCGATTGCGCGAACTGTGCGACGAGTACGGCGTGCTGTTGATTTTTGATGAAGTCATCACGGGCTTTGGTCGTCTTGGAACTTGGTTTGCCGCATCGCATTACGGCGTTGTTCCCGACATGATCACGTTTGCGAAAGGCTGCACCTCGGGATACTTGCCGCTTGGTGGAGTTGTGGTGGGCGATGCGGTGCTTGATGTGATTGAAGCTGACCCGACGTACATCCTTCGGCACGGCTACACCTACAGCGGCCACCCCAGTGCGTGTGCAGCGGCACTTGCGAACACAGCGATTCTGCTTGAGGAGAACCTGTTCGATCGCATTCCGGCGATTGCGGAGCGAATCGGCGGCGGACTCACAGCGTTGGCCGCGTCGGGCGCAATTGTTGAGGCTCGCGGTGTCGGCGGCATTTGGGGTGCTGAACTCCAGCCGGGTTTATCCGCACCTGCGGTACGAAACGAAATGATGAAGCGCGGTGTGATCGCACGGCCCATTGGGCTTTCGACGATTGCGTTTTGCCCGCCGTTCGTGACGACCGATGCGCAACTCGACCAGTGTGTCGTTGCGCTTAGCGAATCGATCGCCGCGCTTTCCTAACTTAGGAAGACGCGAGAGCGATTTCGGGCTCGACGAATGGCTTGGCAAGCGCTTCAGCAACCGCGGCGTTGGTGACCGAACCAGCAGCGATATTCAGACCCATGGCTAAGGCCGCGTCACGATGAACCGCTTCAGCAGCACCGAATCTCGCCAGATCCGCGAGATAGGGGAGCGTGGCGTTGGTGAGAGCAAGTGTCGAGGTGTGCGGAACAGCGCCGGGCATATTGCCGACGGCGTAATGAACGACCCCATGCTTGATGAACGTTGGGTCGGAGTGTGTGGTTTCGTGAGAGGTCTCGATGCATCCGCCCTGATCGATCGCGATGTCGATCACGACAGCGCCGGGCTTCATCGATCGGATCATGTCCTCGCTCACTACCGTTGGCGCGCGTCCGCCCGGGACGAGCACCGCTCCGATAACAAGATCGGCCTCGGCGACAGATCGTTCGACTGCTCCGCGGTTTGAGGTGATTGTGGTGATGCGACCCATCTGGATCTGATCGACGTGGCGTAGGCGATCGATGTTCTTGTCGAGCAGGTCGACCTCGGCTTCGAGACCGGCCGCCATCCAGGCCGCATTCCAACCAACATTTCCCGCTCCAAGTACAACCACGCGTGCAGGGCGAACGCCAGGGGCACCGCCGAGAAGAACGCCGCGACCGCCGTTGTGGCGTTCAAGGAAATGGGCACCAATCTGCACGCTCATGCGACCGGCGACCTCGCTCATTGGAGCGAGAAGCGGCAATGAGCCGTCGGCGAGTTGGACGGTTTCATACGCGATTGCGGTGACGCCGTTGGCAATGAGCGCGTCGGCGACCTTGGGGTAGGCCGCGAGGTGGAGATAAGTGAAGAGAACGAGACCGGGACGGAAGTAGGCGAACTCCGATTCCAACGGTTCTTTTACTTTGCAGATGAGTTGGGCCCGTTCCCACACTTCAACTGCCGTTTCGACGATGACAGCTCCCGCTCTGGTGTAGTTCGCATCGGGGATTGAGGAGTCGACGCCCGCTCCGCGCTCGATAAGCACGGTTGCACCGGCATGAAGAAGTTCGCGAACTCCGTCGGGAGTGATGGCAACGCGATGCTCTTCTTCCTTGATTTCGCGAGGCACTCCGACAGTGAGCGAAGTCATGTCAAGGCGACCGATGTGCCGGCTTCGGCGAGAATATCGATTGCTTCGACGAGAGCGATGCGGATGATTCGTTCGATCTCATCGAACTCGTCCTGACCAGCAATGAGCGGCGGCGAAACTTGAATAACTGGTTCACCGCGGTCATCGGCCCGGCAAACGAGACCGAGTTCAAGAAGTCGTTTCGAAAGATGGGTGCGAAGGAGAAGTTCTGATTCCTCGGCGCTGAAGGTTTCGCGTGTCTTTGCGTTCTTCACGAGTTCGATGCCGTAGAAGAACCCCATGCCGCGGACATCGCCAACGATTGGAAGATCAAGAAGTTTTTCGAGGGTTGTACGGAACGCGGCTTCGTTGGCGAGCACGTGGTCGATGATGCCTTCTCGTTCGATCACATCGAGATTGGCCATAGCCACGGCACAACTCACGGGATGGCCGGCGAAGGTGAATCCGTGAAGGAACGAAACGCCCTCTTCGGCGAACGGTTCGGCGATGCGGTCGCTCACGATCATGGTGCCGAGCGGTGAATAACCCGAGGTGAGTCCCTTTGCTGAAGTGATGATGTCGGGGACATAGCCGAGGCGATCGCAGGCGAACATCGCACCGAGACGACCCCACGCACAGATGGTTTCATCGCTGATCATGAGAATTCCGTAATGATCACAAATCTCACGAACTCGAGTGAAGTACTCGTCGGGAGCAGTGAAACACCCACCGGCGTTTTGCACGGGCTCAACGAATACGCAGGCCACGGTGTCGGGGCCTTCGCGCAGGATCATCGTTTCGATGTCATCAGCGCATCCGAGGTTGCAAGCGCTTTCGCCGGCGCACATGTTGCAGCGATAGCGGTTGGTATTCGCCGCGCGACCAACGCCCGGTACGAGTGGTTCAAACATTTGCCGGAATGCAGGAACGCCAGTTAGTGAAAGAGCACCCATGGTTGTGCCGTGATACGAGAGGTAACGAGTGATGGCTTTTGTGCGCAGCGGTTCGCCTCGAAGTTTGAAATACTGCCGCGCGAGTTTCCACGCCGACTCAACTGCTTCGCCGCCACCGGTAGTGAAGAACACGCGATTGAGATCGCCCGGTGCGAGGTGGGCGAGGCGCGCTGCGAGTTCAATCGCGTTGGGGTGGGCGTAGGTCCAGATGGGAAAGTACTCGAGCGTGGCAGATTGCTTGGCGGCGGCTTCGCCGAGTTCGCTGCGGCCGTGACCGATCTGCACGGTGAACAAGCCGGCGAGTCCGTCGAGATAACGCTTTCCTTCAACGTCCCACACCCAGCAGCCGTCGCCGCGTTCGATAATGGGTGCACCGCCGTCACCGGGGCCGAGTCGACTGAAGTGTCCCCATAGATGGGACTGGGCGAGCTGACGGAGTTCCGCAGGGGTCCGGCTCATGAGTTGCTCCCGAGAGAGACCGCCCGAGTATCGGGCGTGCCATTGAACGTTTCGTTGATTCTTGCCCGGTGCCGGCCATTCGGCAATCACGGGGAGAAGGAATGGTTCAGGAGTTGAGCGAAGCGCCGGAGACTTCGGTCAATCCGGCAAGTTTGCGTGATCGACGATTGCCACCAACGACGACCGCGATGGCGAGAATCACACTGATGACGAGCAATGCAGTTGAGAAAACGTTGATCTGCACTGGAATTTTCGAGCGTTTCATGTTCCAAATCTGGATGGGGAACGTGTTATCGAGGCCAGAGTTCAGATAGGTGATGATGAAGTCGTCGAGCGAAAGAGCGAAGGTGAGCATCGCCGCAGCAACGACGCCCGGAGCGATGAGCGGAAGGGTGATTTTGCGGAATGTCCGGAACGGCGATGCCCCAAGATCGAGAGCGGCTTCTTCAAGGCGCCAGTCGAAACCGCGAATTCGAGCGCGCACGGTGGTGGCGACATAACTCACCGAGAACATCACCTGGGCGATGATGATTGTGATGAACCCCCGCGACCAGTTGATCGACACGAACAAGGTAAGGAGTGAAAAGCCGAGAACGATCTCGGGCATCGTGAGCGGAAGAATGAGGATGGCACCGATCATTCCTTTGGCTCGGAACTTGTACTTCACCATGGCCAAGCCCATGAGAGTGCCCAGCACGGTCGCGATGGCAGTGACGACAACAGCAATTTTGAGACTGAAGATGAGAGCGTCAGTGAGTTCGGGGTATTTGAGGGGGTCGGTCCAACCTGAAAGCGAAAACTTGTTCCAGATGTAGTTGTACTTGCCGGTTGGTTCGTTGAATGAAAAGAGAATGGTGACGAAGATGGGGGTGAAGAGAAAGACAAGCCCGAGCCCGGCCCACACCCACAGTGAAATCCGGCCAAACGCGCGCACCCAGTTCGGAAGGTTCACGCGATTTCCTCGGTTCCAAGCAAACGCGCGTACACGATGACGCCGATGAGGATCATCGCCATGAGCATGAACGACAATGCGGAGAGTTCAGGGCGGAAGAATTCCTTGCCAAAGTTTTTCTCGATGATCTGCCCGATCATGACGGTGCGGTCCGAACCGAGAAGTTCCGAGTTCACGAAGTCGCCGGCTGCGGGGATGAACGTCAGGAGCGTTCCGGCAAAGAGCCCAGGAAGCGAAAGGCGCAGCGTGATTTTGCGAAAAGCACGAGCCGGCGAGGAGTAAAGATCGGCTGCGGCATCGAGCAGACGGTGATCCAACTTTTCAAGGCTCACGTAAATGGGTAGAACCATGAAGGGCAGGAAGTTGTAGGTGAGGGCAGAAACAACAGCGAACGGCGAACCCAGAATGCTTTGGTTGTCGTTCAGAATTCCGACCGATTGCAGAATGGCGACCACCGGGCCACCATCGAACAACAAGATCTTCCACGACAGCGTGCGCACGAGGTATGTAACGAAAAACGGGAGTATGACCAATGCAAGAAGAAAGTTCTTGTACTTCCCACCCTTGGTGGCGATGACGTAGGCCAACGGATAGCCGATGACGATCGCCGCAACTGTCGAAATTGTTGCGTAGACGAACGTGCGGATGATCACTGTTGAATTGTCGGAAATCACCGTGGAGTAATTCGAGAGCCCGCCATCTTCAAGGGACAGTCGTCCGAGACTGAAGAGCGGGAGGATGAAAAAGATCAGAAGCCACAAACCGCCTGGCGCAATGAGCAACCAGGGGGTGAACCACCGCCGTGCCGACACGCCAGTGTCGTCTCCGTCGCGTTCACGGCGGGGGCGACGAACGCGCGACGGCACGGCAGCAACAGTCATCGAGTCAGTTACTGCTCAGTTGCGGCAACGAATGCGCGCTCTACCTCTTCGGCAACGTCTGGGCTGATGACGTCGAACTCGTACAACGGTGGTGTCGCCGGCGGAACGATGAAGGGACTGGCTTGGGCGGTGGCAGTCATGTACTTCTCGGCGCCGGCGACCGGCGGGATGTACAGGATGCTTTCGTACAAAGGACCAGCAACGGCGGGGTCGTAGACGTAATTGAGCAACTTGTTTGCGCCCTCGGGGTTCTTCGCGCCAACGGGAATCATGGCGTTGTCGACCCACAGCATTCCGCCCTGCCTTGGGATGACCCATTCAAGGCCGGGGTTATCGGCCTGCAACTGCGCAACATCGCCTGACCATGCAACGGCAATCCATGTATCGCCCACCTCAAGATCTTCGGTGTAGCTATTGCCAGTGACCTTCTTGAACTGACCTGCGTCGCGGGCCTTCTCAATCTTGTCGACTGCGGCAAGCATCTGCGTGGTCGTCCCGGTGGTCGGGTTGGCGCCCATGCCGAGCATGGTGAGCCCAACGGTGTCGCGCATTTCGCTGAGGATGGTGACCTTGCCCTTGAACTTCGGGTCGAAGATGGCGTTGACGTCGGTGATCTTTCCGCCGACTTTGTCGGGCCAATAGGCCAGACCGGTTTGACCAACCGCCCACGGAATCGACTTTGCGCGTCCTGGATCCCATGACGGGTTGGCGAGGCGAGAGATCACATTCTTCTTGTTGGGGAATGTGGTGGCGTCGAGCGGCTCAACGAGGTTGTCGGCGATGTAGGCAGCGGCATTCCACGAGGTGAGCACGATGAGGTCAGCACCGATTCCCTTGTCCTTTTCGAGCGTGGCTTGGTACTTGGTATTGAACGACCCGTTATCGTCGATGCTGTTCTTGTAATTAACCTTGATGCCGGTTGCAGTGGTGAAGCCCTTGAGCGTGGGCGAGGTGCTGGGCTCATCACCCTCGATATAGAGCGGCCAGTTCAAAACCGTGATGCCGTTGCTGCCACCGCTGCTGCTTGAACCAGAACTGCATGCGGCGAGCAATGTCGGGCCAACGGCGAGGCCGCCAAGGGCGAGCCCACCCATGCCTAAGAATCGTCGACGAGACGTTCGGTGTTGGGCCATGGCCTCAAGGATTTCTGGGTCGATTGAGTTGCTCATATTCGGTCCTCCTGCTGGTGTAATTGATTAACCCTCGACGACGATGTCATCGAGAGTGCGGGGTTGATCCGGGGCATCGGGTAAGACGCACGCGGCGGTTGGTGCCCACGACGCCCACACGTTGTGGCCGGGGCGAAGAAGGGGAAGATCGGCATCGGGATCGATGTTGGCAATGATCGGCGAACCATCGGGTGCGCTCAGTGCAAGCCGAACGACCGGTCCCTGAAAAGTGAGGTCAGTAACGATGGCATTCACCGATTGCATGTCGCCACATGGTGGGTTCATCGAAATTGAGATGCGCTCTGGGCGCACCATGAGCGTGACGGGCGCACCAGCGCGAACAGAATCAGCAACGCAAGAACCGCTGAGCGTCGAGCCACCGAGCGCACTCACTGTTGCCGAAGTTGCCGAACGATCGGTGACAGTTGCCGACCAAAGGTTTGCTTGCCCAATGAATCCGGCAACGAAGACAGTCGCGGGATTTTCGTAAATCTCGGCTGGAGTTCCGATTTGTTCCACTCGTCCATCGGACATGACGGCAATGCGGTCGCTCATCGTGAGCGCTTCTTCTTGATCGTGGGTGACGTAGACAAAGGTGATGCCTACTTCACGCTGAATGCGCTTCAGTTCAAACTGCATTGCATGGCGAAGTTTGAGATCGAGCGCCCCGAGGGGCTCGTCGAGAAGGAGTGCCTTGGGGAGGTTGACGAGTGCGCGAGCAAGTGCGACACGTTGCTGTTGGCCACCGGAAAGCTGTGCAGGGCGACGACTGGCAAATTCGGTGAGGCGAACAACCTCAAGGATTTCGCTTACGCGCTTTTTGATTGTTGCCTTGTCGACATTCTGCGCTTGCGGGCCGAAAGACACGTTGTCGAAAACATTCATGTGGGGAAACAACGCGTACTGCTGGAACACGGTGTTTACATCGCGCTTGTTGGGTGGAACCTTCGAGACATCAACACCATCAAGTCGAATGGCACCACTCGTGGGTTGTTCGAAACCGGCGATCATCCGCAGCGTCGTGGTCTTGCCACAACCGGATGGACCGAGCATTGAGAAGAACTCGCCTTGCCTAATTGAGAAATTGGCATCGTCGACCGCGACGAAATCGCCGAATCGCTTCACGACATGATCGATCTCGATGACTGGAGCGGAAAGGTCAACCGCAGTCGGAGACGCCATAGCAATTGAGTTCTCTGTCAGCTCTCACCCCTCCGCGATCACAGGTGCCCCGCACCCGGTCGAATTTACAAGGATCACCCGAATTCGGGCTCACCGCAAGAATTGAGCGATTGCGAGTTGATGAACAATGGATTTTGGGGCTCGGCTCGCGGACATCCCTTGCGGTTTGGTCCTTCGTGGCCCACGATGCGGTGACGGAAATCGGACGAGGAGTAAACGTGGCTCATCTCAATTTCATTGGCGGGAAGTGGGTTCCCGCCCAAAGCGGTGCAACAGATGAGGTCGTAGCTCCGGCCACAGGGGCGGTTATCGCCTCTGTCCCGTCCAGCGCCGCCGCTGACGTCGACGCCGCGGTGGCTGCGGCGAGCGCGGCGTTTGCTGAGTGGGGCACAGCCACGCCGAGGGCTCGGTCTGAAGCACTGCTGGCGTTGGCCGATCGCCTGGAAGACAACGTCGAGGAACTCAAAGCCATCGAGGGCGAGAATGTCGGCAAGCCGGTCTCGATTATCGATTTCGAATTCGATCTCACGATCGACAACCTTCGGTTCTTCGCCGGAGCGGCCCGCACGATGGACGCGCAAGCCGCCGGCGAGTACATGGACGACCACACATCAATGTTGCGGCGCGACCCACTCG
>JAEMTX010000254.1:0-1958 GCA_016462055.1 Acidimicrobiia bacterium
ATGATGTCGGGCTGGATACCACGGCTGCGAAGTTCAGTTACCGAATGTTGCGTAGGTTTCGTTTTTTGCTCGCCCGACGGACCGATGAACGGTACGAGCGTCACGTGTACATAACAAACGTTCTCGCGGCCTACATCGAGACGGAACTGTCGGATCGCCTCGAGGAAAGGGAGGATTTCGATATCGCCGACAGTGCCTCCAATTTCTGTAATCACGACATCGACAGAGTCGACAGCTAATCGCGTGATCCGACGCTTGATTTCGTCGGTGATGTGCGGAATGACCTGCACGGTCTTGCCTAAGTAATCGCCACGTCGCTCAGCGGCAATTACTGCGGAATAAATGGACCCAGTTGTCGCATTCGAGTCGCGGCTCAATGGCTCGTCTATAAAGCGCTCGTAATGGCCGAGGTCAAGGTCGGTTTCGCCACCATCGTCGGTGACGAACACCTCTCCGTGCTCAAACGGATTCATCGTGCCCGGATCAACGTTGAGGTACGGATCCAACTTCTGCATAGTGACGCGCAAACCACGACTCTTCAACAAACGTCCCAACGATGATGCTGTGATGCCCTTGCCAAGAGACGAGGCCACACCCCCGGTAACGAAGATGTGCTTGGTCATCGGAGGGGCCTCCCGGCGGTAATGAACACGTCGGGATTGCATCGTAGCCTCGTTCTGACCTACCCGTCGCGGATGACGACGTGACGTCAGACCGCAGCGAAGCGTCGACTTAGGCTTTTGCGCTGTCGAGTAGTTCGCGAGCGTGCTGTCGAGCGGTCGAAGATTCCGGGGTACCGGAAAGCATCCGGGCGAGTTCGGTGATCCGATCTTCGTCGATGACAGTGGCAATTGTTGTCGTTGTTGTCGATCGGGCAACGACTTTGTCAACCACGACATGCGAATCGGCCCAACTTGCGACCTGCGCCAAGTGCGTTACGACGAGAACCTGATGGCCTGCGCCGATGGCGGCCAACGACCGTCCAACAGCGACGGCAGCAGCACCGCCAATGCCGGCATCGACCTCGTCGAAGACCAGTACTGGAGGACCTTCGGTCAATACAAGGCGTAACGCCAACATGGCCCGAGCCAATTCCCCACCGGAAGCGACCTTTGAAAGCGGTTGCAAGTCCATCCCTGGATTCGCCGCGAAACGAAACGAAACCTCGCGTCCCGCCCGACCGGAAACCTCGACCTCAAGACGGGCCTTCGCCAACGCCAGATCTGGAAGGTGGGAAACAACGGCAGCACCTAGCGCTGGTGCGGCGGCCAAGCGTGCTGCGGCAACCGCGGCTTCGGCCTTCTCAAGAACAGCAAGGGATTTGGCGTAGTCAGCGTCGAGGGCAGCAGCCATCTCGTCATGACCTTCAAGTTCAGCCAATCTCGACGCGGCCTCGTCTCTCCATGCCATGACCTCGATCAGGGACTCTCCGTACTTGCGCCGGAGGTCTTGGAGGACCTTTCGACGATCGCCAATGGCCGCTAGGCGCTCCGGATCGCTCTCGACCTGTTCTGACGATGTCCGTGCTTCGCGTGACAGATCTTCGAGTTCGGCTTGGACATCGCGTAGTCGGGACACGAGCGGGGCAAAAAGTTCTCGATCGCCGAGAGAGGCCAGAGCCTTCCCCACCGAATCACTCGCTCCCCCATCGGCGCTCAGGGCATCAAGTGCTGCGGAGGCGGCTTCTCGATGTCCACCCGCATCGGCAAGTAGTTCTGCTTCGGAGCGAAGGCGTTCGTCTTCCTCGGGGTCGTCGAGCCTCGAAGCAATGAGTTCCTCGACTTGAAACCGAAGGAGGTCGATTTCGCGTGCACGATCGCGTGGATCGCCACCGAGCGAAGCACGTCGTTCGTCGAGTGCGCGCACAGCAAGACGTGCATCTCGAAGCGGACCCAGATCGACCGAACCAAAACGGTCGAGCGACTGACGCTGCACCGCCGCAGTCAACAGCGATTGGT
>JAEMTX010000254.1:1968-2541 GCA_016462055.1 Acidimicrobiia bacterium
CGTGTTGACCATGAAGGTCAACCAACCCCGCGCCCACCTCCGAAAGTTCCGCGATTGTGGCCAGATTTCCATCGATGTACGCCCGCGATCGTCCCTTTGCCGGCACAACTCTGCGAATGATGCATTCCCGATCGCCGAGATCGAAACGCCCTTCGACAACTGCTTCCTCGGCTCCGGGTCGAACCATCGATGCTTCGGCCTTGCCGCCAACCAACAACTCGATGGCAGTCACGACCAACGTTTTGCCCGCACCAGTCTCGCCAGTGACTGCAGTCATTCCGGGCGCGAGTACAAGTGAGAGTTCCTCAATCACACCGAGATTGCAGACCCGCAGTTCACTCAGCATTGAGATTCCACTCGCCTATCGATCGGACAGACCGAACTTGGCCTTGAGGATGGAGTGAAAATCGCGAGGACCGGACAACACAAGACGAGCGACATGATCGGAAGCACGACAACGAATGACGTCTCCTGGTTGCAACTCGCCGAGATGGCGACCGTCGACCACAAGCGCCGCTCCGCGATTACCGGCGACGGTCAGAGAGATATCGGAATCGTCATCGAGGATCAAGG
>JAEMTX010000255.1 GCA_016462055.1 Acidimicrobiia bacterium
CTCGATGGCCTCGCCGGACGGTCGGAATTCGATTATGTACAAGAATTTGCGACGCAGGTTCCGTCAATGGTGATCTCGCGACTCGTGGGTGTTCCCGAAAATGAGCGTGAAGAGCAGCGCGAAAACATCGACACGATGTTCCACATCGATCCCGAACAGGGAATGATCAACGACATCGCCTTTATGGCTCGAATTCGCGTGCATGAATACCTGATGGATCTCGTTCATCGTCACCGAGAAACTCCTGATGAGTTCGGCGACGACATGATCAAGGTTCTTCTTGGTGCCGAAGTCACCGGCGAAGATGGAGAACTTCGTTCGCTGAACGACGATGAATTGGTGCAGTTCACACTGCTTCTCTACGTGGCTGGCACCGAAACTGTTATGCGCCTTCTTGGCAACGCTGCTGTGGTTTTGGCGCAACATCCTGATCAGCGAGCAGAACTCGTTGCTGATCCGTCCTTAATTTCCAACGCCGTTGAGGAATTACTTCGTTACGAAGCGCCGTCTCCGGTCAACGGTCGGTGGGTGCTGAAAGATGTTGAACTCCACGGGACCAAAATTCCGGCCGGCTCAAAAGTTCTCCTCCTCACCGGCAGCGCTGGTCGTGACGCCGACGCGTTCTCTGACGCCGATGCATTCGATATCCACCGCGACATCAAAAAGCACGTCACCTTCGGCTACGGCATTCACTTCTGCCTCGGAGCTTCGTTGGCCCGAACCGAAGGGCGCATCGCCCTAGAAGAAACGCTGAAGCGTCTTCCGAACTGGGAGATCGTTGACGGAAAGACCGTTCGTCAGCACACCAGCACGGTGCGCGGGTATTCCGAAGTCGGGATCAGAGTTTCCTGATTCTCAGCGGAATGACTGGATCGGCAGATGGGTGGCCATCGCTGATCCGGGTGGTCCGAGAAGTTGATGGGCGCGCAGGTTGCGCTTGTGGAACAGGACGAGGAGTTCTTCGTCGTAGGTCCCAGTGTCGGCATCGGCGAGCACAAACGCTTCGAGATCGGCCTCGCCCGTAAACCAATCGGCGGGTCGATGCCCAAGCAGTTGATGGAGATCTTCGAGATCAGCGTTGCTTACTTGATCGCCGATTTCGACGGCGCGCGCGGCATGACGGGCCTCGCGGAACAGTGCCCGCAATCGGTACTTGAGGAATTCATCGTCGACGGCGCCGTCACCAACCGATAAGGATTTGAGCACCGTGGCCATGTGTTCAACGGGGGTCGATGCGCGTCCCTCGTGAACTTCGGGTTCGGCGACGGTCGGTAGTTCTACCTGCAGAATTTCCGCAAGAGCTTCAGTGGCAAAGAGATTGGTTTCGTAACACCACTGCATGTTGGTCATGAGGTCGGTATCGACATTTGGTCGCCGAACGGCCTGACCAAGTGCGAGTTGGTTCGTAAGCGTGAAGGCAAAGTGGTGGCGCATTAGTGCATCGATGTCGATTTGGGTTCCCGAAAGTTCCTCGTAGCGCGCGTAGAGCGTGGGGAAGTCTCCGTAACCAACGATGGTGTCGCGCATACGCCACGCGGCGAGGTCCATCATCGGGTCGCCGATATGTCCGATTTCGAGATCGAGAACGGCGACGATCTTTCCGTCGGCATTGTGGAATTGACCCGAATCCCAGCAGATGACCGATTCGCGGCCCTTGGACAGCGGGGGATTGCGACGCAACCAGCCCAAACAGAATTCCATAAATGGATCAGGGCCGTTCTTGGTGGAGCGATAGACCGCTTCGTACTGACGCAATCCAAGTAGGCCGGAATGTTCGGGTGTTTCGGCCCGCATGATGCCGGCGGCGGCGAATGGCTCAACATCGAGGGCGTGCATGCGAGCCAGAATTTGTAGGTAGTCGTCGACTGCCGATGCCCGATCGGCATCGCTGGTGTTCTCGAAATGTTGCTGACCGCCGACGCGGTCCATGACATAGGCCATGGGCTCGTCGATCCAGCCGTGTACAGCAGGCGTCGGGATATCACGCTCATGCAACATCGCTTGCAATGTCATCTCGTGTCGCAATGGGAAGATCAGCGGCATGTCGGTGCGATCGCCGCGAATGACGAGCGACTGCGTAACTCCGCCGTGGGCGAGTTCGGCAAACCACACGGGACGCCAACGCGGCTGGCGCCAGATCGAAGTGACGGTGCCGCCAAGATTTACTTCAAGCCACGCTTGAACCTGCGCAGTGTCCTGACGCGGTTGTTCGGTCATTGGCTCAGTCGGCACCGAGGAAGGGCGGACGTTCGCCACCCCCATGTGCAGCAATTTCTGCACCCGTGATGTAACCGGCCAGATCGCTTGCGAGCCACACCGCAATATCGCCAACGTCGGAAGGCATAGCGAACCGGCCCATTGGGATTTCTGATTCGATACGTTTGCGTTCTGCGCCTTCTCCGTAGAACAACGCTGCTTGTTCGGTGAGAATCAAACCGACAGTGATGGTGTTGACACGAATGTTCGGTGCCCACTCCATCGCCAGTGTGGTGGAGAGTTGCAACAGGCCGGCTTTTGCCGCGCCGTACGCTGCAGTGG
>JAEMTX010000256.1:0-2008 GCA_016462055.1 Acidimicrobiia bacterium
TGGCCAGCCGAACCAATGGTGTCGGATAGTCTCGGGGGCGGGTGGGTGATTGGCCGATCGTTTGGGAATCAGTCACCACTGAGACCGAGAATTAAGCACGTCTTTTAGAACGTTCGGTCGGTCGGTCATGATGCCGTCGACACCCAGATCCAGAAGACGGTGCATTTCGACTGGATCGTCGATCGTCCAGACGTGCACCGGCAGGCCCAACCGATGTGCACGGCGGAGGAATCGATGATCGACGAGGGGAACCTTGCCTGCGTGTGTGGGAACTTGGACACAGTTGTCGGCGGGACGTGAGCGGCCCAGACCAAAACTCGATGCCCGCAGTTTCGCGACCGCCCGGGGTCCCATTGATGTGCAAACGGACTCCCCGAATCTGTTGCGGAACTGTTCGATGCGTCGATCGGAAAAGGAACCGATGCAGACGCGGTCAAGAGCGTGAATGTTGTGGAGCAGATCGGCCAACGGCCCGACCACTTCGTCGTGCTTTGGATCGATATTGATTCGCAGGTCCGGCCATGTAGTCAGGAGGTCTTCGAGCAACGGGATGGGGGCGATCCCATCGATACGAGCGACCGACACCTCAGACCAAGGCATCTCAGCGATGAGACCAGTTCTGTCGGTGACTCGGTCGAGGTGATCGTCATGAAACGCCACAACAACACCGTCTGCGGTGACGTGCGCATCAGTTTCGACATAACGAAAACCGAGATTGACGGCCTGAGAGAACGCTTCCAGAGAATTTTCGGGCCAATCTCCGGCACCGCCCCGGTGGGCGAAGGGGATTGGGCCCTCATGGTCGAGATACGGGTGAACTGTCCGATTCATCCCCGCACCGTAGACCTCCACAAGTTGGGAAGTCGGGAAGTTGGGGAGTGCCGATACCCTCAACCTGTGGGAAGAAATGATCGTTTCACCATCCTCATGTCAAGCGACGAGAGCTTGATCAACGTCGACGAGGCTGCGTTCGTTCTGGCATCGCACTTCCACGAAGGCCTGATCGTTGAAGACCAGATGACACGACTCGATCAACTCGCAGATGGTTGTGGTTCCTCCCTGGAAGCAGTGAGAACACGAATCTTCGAAGATCTGCGATTCAACGGCAACTCTTGCGGTTACTACGACCAGAACAATTCATGTCTCGATTACGTCATCGAACAGCGTCTCGGAATTCCGATCACTCTTTCGATTGTCGTGATGGCGATTGGTCGTCGAGTTGGACGCACCTTCCACGGCATCGGAATGCCAGGACATTTCCTCACGCAGGATGCAGGATCCGCCACGTACATCGATGCGTTCGACCGTGGCGCGCAACTCGACGAGTTGGGATGTCAGCAATTGTTTAAGCAGTTGCACGGACCAGATGCTCCGTGGCATCAATCCATGCTTGAACCAATAGGTCCTCGAGGGATTGTCCGAAGAATGCTCAATAATCTTGCCCAAGTCGCGATCCTCGAGCACGATCATCACTCGCGTGTCATCGCCACCCGTCTTCGAAGTTTGCTTCCCGATGCCTCGATTTGGGAACGAGCCGAACTTGCTCGGGCCTACGGGGCTTCGGGCGATTTTGAAAGGGCGTCATGCGTACTTGAGGCCCTAGCCGCCGAGGCGCCTGAAGACGAGGCTGATGGATTTCGCTTCGCCGCTGCAGGGTTACGGGCCCGACTCAACTAAGTCCGCTCGCAATTAAATGGTTCGGTGCTGAACTTGCGCACCGGTAGCGTGGAGCCATGACACGCCGCACGAAGATCATCGCCTCTATTGGTCCAGCATCAGACGATCCGCGTGTGCTCAAGGGGTTGATGCAGTCCGGTATGGACATCGCCCGAATCAACCTCTCTCACGAATCGCTGGAATTAGCGCTCGAGCGTTATCACCGGATTCGCGCCGTAGCCGCAGACATCGGTCGTCCAATTGGCATATTGGCGGATCTACCGGGTCCCAAGATTCGCCTCGGCAAGCTTCCGGGCGATGGCGTGCTTCTTATCAATGGGCAGGAGTTTCT
>JAEMTX010000256.1:2018-2520 GCA_016462055.1 Acidimicrobiia bacterium
GGAGATCACCTGGTCTTTGGCGATGGAGCGGTGCAAGTTCTCTCGCTCGGTCGACAAGGTGATCATCTCCGAGTTCGAGTGAATCATGGCGGTCATCTCACGGGTCGACCCGGAATTCACATTCCTTCTGATCGACTTCGTATCGCAACTCCTACTCCAGAAGATCTCCGATTCCTCGACGCATTTGTCGAAGTCGGCGTCGACATGGTTGCTCTGTCGTTCGTTCGCTCGGCCCACGATGTACGCCGTGTCGGAGTTGAACCAGCTCCCCGAGGACCAATGGTCATCGCCAAGATCGAGACAAGGGCAGCGGTCCAGAACTTGGCCTCAATTGTCGAAGTGGCGGACGCCGTGATGGTCGCTCGAGGCGACCTTGGTTCAGAGTTCCCGATCGAAGAACTTCCTCATCTCCAGAAGGAAATCATTCGTCGTTGTATTGCAGCAGGTCGGCCTGTAATCACGGCGACACAGATGCTCGAGTCGATGATTCACTCTCCGAGCC
>JAEMTX010000257.1 GCA_016462055.1 Acidimicrobiia bacterium
GCATCACGCTCGCGGGCGATGTCCTGACGCGCCCGTGCGATGATTGCCAACGCTGTGGCCTCGGCGTCGAACATGGCTTGTTCGCGAATCCGCGAAGCAACATTTGCCGCCTCATCGAGCACGGCCCGCGCTTCATCGCGGGCACGGTTCAATTGATCACGGTACGTCTGGCGATCACGCTCACCTTCCTCACGCATCCGCTTCGCGTCGTCAAGGTCAGACTTGATGCGTGATGCCCGCTCATCAAACATCCGCAATATCGGCTTATATGCAAGCCGATTGAGCAGGAAGAGCAACACAAGGAAATTGAACGACTGAATGGCCAACTTGTACGGGTCAAGCCCGAGCTGCTCAAAAAGTCCCATGTGATGTCTGCCTACCTCGCTCCGGATTATTCAGCCATCCAGCGATGAAACGGATCTAATATCGCCGCCAGACGCCTCACTTGACTTGGCCACTCCACCTTCCGGTGGCCCCAGGCGGGGCAACAAGCCCGCTGGAACCACCTTTCAGCGAAAACGCTCTAGACGAAAGAAATGATCAAAGCAATGACAAGGCAGTAAATCGCAATGGCTTCGGCAAGACCGAGACCAATGATCATCGTGGTGCGGATGGCGTTCTCAGCCTCAGGATTGCGACCGATAGCATCCATAGCTCCACGCACACCCATGCCAATCGCAAGCGCAGGAGCGATTCCGCCGATGCCGATGGCGAACGCCGCCGCGAATTTCGCAGCCTCTTCAACTGGTAAAGCTTGCCCAAACTGCAGGAACATTTCAGAACCCTCCAATGCGTAACTGTGGACGAAGACCTCGCCAGGTCGCCGAACAGGTGGCGGGCAACCTTGAAGGTCTAGCCCTACTACCACCAAACACCGTCAAAGGCAGAAAGGAAGTGAGCCGCGGGAAGCCCCCGACACTGTCAACCCCCTGCGTCTGGTGCGTCTCAAGAGCGGACACAAACCATTGCACCGCTGTGGTTCAGTGACCACCTCCGTGGCCATCTCCATGCCCTCCGTGCCCTGGCGGGATGTATGTCGCCAGCGACGTAAAGATGAGGGTCAGCATCCCAAAGATGACCGCTTGGATGAAGCCGAACAATAATTCCATTCCCATGAATGGCACTGCAACGATTGGCCAATTCATGACGGCCATCAGCATCTCTCCGCCGAAGACGTTTCCGAACAACCGCATTGACAGGGAGACGGGCACGAACCCCTCGATCATCACCTTGATAGGTGTAAGAAACCAAGGTGTAGCAAGCTCCTGAAGATATCCCTTCGTCCCGTGTGCCAACACCCCCGACGCATGAATGAAAATGAACGCGATCAACCCCATGCCGAGCGTCATGTTCAAGTCGGCGTTTGCCGCCCTGAACAGATGCACCGTCTCCAACTCGTGATGTTCCGCCGGTTCGGGCGACGCTTGGGAGCTCGGACGGCTACCCACCGCCTCGGCAGCCTCAGCAACGGCGACAAGGCTGTGAGGCTTGGCCATCGCACCGTGAACTTTGGGGTTGGGCACGGAAATTGTTCCGACGCCCGGAAGCAGGGCCATGTAATTCGACGTCAGGATGAAGACGAAGATCGTGGCGAATAGCGGGAAGACTCGCCGCCCCTGCGGGCCCGCCGTCGAGATGACCGTGTTGTAGAGGAACTCAATGACGAACTCAAGAAAGTTCTGGATGCCCGAGGGCACGAGTGCCGGGGCACGACCGCCAAGCCAGCCAACGACGACGAGCAAAGCAATCGCCATCCACGCCATCACCATCGAATTGGTGATCCCAACGGGCCCGATGAAGAAGAGCTCTTCAGCCTTAAGACTGGCGTGCAGTTCCATGCAATCGTTGCCTCAGACAAATGTCATCTGGAAATAGATGACTCGGCTTCGTGGCGTTACGTCCATATTCGGCCCCACGCCCACCCGATCAATTGCGACGGCTTTATCGGTCCAGATCGCTTGGGCCTTTCGGCCCCACTCGGTTCACAACTTGCAGCCGATAGATTGCGTACATGAGGTACAGGCTGGTCATGAAACCCCCGAACAGTCCCAGAAGCAGGAAAGCAGGAGTAGTTCCAAAATGCCCATCTGCGTATCGACCGGCAAAAACCCCGCCTGCCAGACCCGATATCACCGCAACGCCGAACTGAGATGCGAGGCTCGCAGCCTGCCACCCGTTCATCTTCACAAATTAGTAAATCGAGCTTTTTGCGCCTCCGAAGTATACCAACACCGCCCGACGCGGCCGATAGATGCACATACCCTACAAATGAAACTGCCCGACCATCACTGGTCGGGCAGGTGGTGCCGAAGGTGGGACTCGAACCCGCACGGGAGTACTCCCACTACGCCCTGAACGTAGCGCGTCTACCAATTCCGCCACTTCGGCATGACCCAATGACTATACCCAAAAGCCCGGCCGGTCTAGACCATTGCCTTCGCTTTTGACATCGACATCAGGAACTCATGGTTGGTTTCGGTCTTGCTCATCCGGTCAAGCAT
>JAEMTX010000073.1:0-501 GCA_016462055.1 Acidimicrobiia bacterium
GTTTAGTTTGGTTAGGCGCTGCGTTGATCGAGCTCGGTGAGATTGCTGCGCGAGGTGTTGAGCCGTCAATCGTTGGTGAAGCGATCGTTTGGTTAGCCACTACTGGTGCGGCAACAGAAAAGAACGGCAGTTATCACGAGGCTCAAGCAATCGCTCGCAACCTTGGCCTCTTGCCGCCATTGCCTGAAACCGATTGATCCGCTCGTTGCCAATTAGAGGTTGGGGGCAACCTGCGTACACGTGAGTTCTACGTGTCGTTCGACGAGTTCGTCGGGCATGCCGGCAACGCTGGCCCACAGGTAGACGTGTTCCACCGGTGAACCATTGGTCGCTTCATGTATGGCCGCTACGGCATCGGTGGGAGTGAGCACTCGAAGTCCCGGAATCTGGCCGGTCTTTGCCGCACCACCGCGCAATTTCTCGATGGTGATTTCGCGTGGCGCATCGCGCCCCGACCCTGCAGCGGCGGCGGCACGGTAGGAGTTCAACTGGTGTGCGTAG
>JAEMTX010000073.1:511-4975 GCA_016462055.1 Acidimicrobiia bacterium
GTGCGTTGTGGGGAAGGATGCGTTCGAACGCATCTTCCGGGTCGTCGGCGACGATGATGTCGAGCATTCCGCCGGTGCGAGCAACCGAAGGATCGTGACCGCCTTCAACGAGACCTTCGCGGTAGGGCTCAAGTAATGCTCGATCGAGACTCAAGAGGCCGACACCGAGCCGACCAGCGCGCTTGGCGCCTTGCGGTCCCTGGTAGCCAAGCCAGATTGGGAACGGATTCTGCGCCGCTGGGGGAGTGACGATGCCGTTGTCGAGAAGGTGGCGAATCTCGGCGACCGCGGCGTCGGTGAGTCCGTAGCGCTTTGTGATGTCTGTGTTGTAGAGCTCGAACTCTGGAGAGCTGTAACCGGCGCCGATTCCGAGTTCGAGTCGACCGCCAGATAACTGATCGATGACTGCGACCTCTTCGGCGACGAGAGCTGCTGGCCGCAGAGCAGCTAAGAGAACGGCCGTTCCGATTCGGACATGCGATGTTCTCGCGGCGGCAGCGGCAGCAAAAGTCAGGGGCTGGGGCAGATAGCCGTCGGCGAAGAGGTGGTGTTCAGAGAACCACACTGATGCTGCGCCGAGCCGTTCGGCCTCGACAACAAGATCAAGTGCACGTCCGTACACCTCGGACCAAGGGCGCTCCCACGGTTCAGGGTTGCGCAGGTCGAAGTAGAGACCGAGTTTCAACTCGTGTCTCAGGCGCCGACGGGCTTTTTGGCAACGAGTGCGTCGTGACCGATGGCGGGTTCAATGAATGAGCGGAAGTCGGGCCCACGGCGCAAGTGGTGTCCGCCATCGCAGTTGATTGCGGTGCCGGTGATCCAACGAGATTCATCGCTGAGAAGGAAACGAGCGAGGTTGGCAACGTCTTCGGGTTCGCCGACATCGTCCAGTGGGGTGTTGACGATGTAGGAGTCGTAGACGGCCGATTCGCGCGGAATGCCTTCCATGATTTCGGTGGAGATGAAACCAGGACGAATTGCGTTGAAGCGAACCTTCACTTCACCAAATTCATCGGCCGCGTTCTTCATCATTTCTTCGATGCCCGCTTTAGCGACGCAATAGGCACCGAACATGACGTGTGTCTTGTGCCCTGCAAGTGATGACATGCCCACGAATGAACCTCCGCCAGCGGCGACAAGGTGGGGAACCGAATGTTTCACTGACAACATTGTTCCGAGAACGTTGAGGTGGAGTACGCGAATGAATTCTTCGGTGTCGAGCAAGTGGTACGGACCCATTCCGCCGCCACCGCCAGCGTTGGCGATGAACCCATCGAGACGGCCGAATGCATCAACGTGGCCCGCAACAAGTGCGGCAACATCGGTTTCAACTGTGACATCGGTGACCTGATGACGGATCTGGCCAGAGGCCCCGCTGGCCTTGATGCGATCGACAACCTCAGTGAGTTTACTTTCGGTGCGACCACAAATCGTGACGTTCATTCCATCTTCAGCGAGACGTGTTGCACACGCTGCACCGATACCAGTGCCGCCACCGGTGACGATTGCGGCACGACCTGCGATTGATGAAGACATGTGTTTCTCCGTGAAAGGTGTGGTTGGTTTTAGAACTGTTAGTAAGCGCTGTGAGTTATCGCTGACCGCGGACGAGGCGTCCGGGTCGTGCACCAGTGTCGACGCCATTGCGGCGGGTGACGACACCACTCACGATGGTGTTGACATAACCGGTTGCTCCTTGGAGCAAGCGCTTTCCGCCGGCGGGAAGGTCATAGGCCATGTGTGGCCGACCTACCTCGATGCGGTTCATGTCGATGATGTTGATGTCGCCCTTCTTGCCTTCGGCGATCACACCGCGATCATTAAGGCCATAGAGGGTTGCGGTATCGAGCGACTGCTTCTTGACCACGTACTCAATTGGAAGGCCTGGTCCCCGGGTGCGTGCGCCTTCCTTTGCCCAGAAGGAAAGGAGGTAAGTGGGGTAGGACGCGTCACAAATCATTGCGCAGTGAGCGCCACCGTCAGAAAGGCCAGCAACACCAGCGGGGTGGAGCAGCATTTCGCGCACGGCGTCTTGATTGCCCTCTGAATAGTTGAAGAACGGCACCATCGACATTGCCCCAGCGTTGTGTTCGCTGTAGGTGTCGTACAACACTTCGAGCGGATCGCGTCCTTGTACCTTTGCGATCGCCGCAATGGTTTTGTCGGGGGTTGGTTCGTAATCAACTGGAGAGCCAAGCGAGTACGTGCGATCGACCATTCCCTGTGCGAGGGAGTTCATTCCGTCGAACAAAACATTGGGGTCGGAAGGAAGGTCGGTTTCAGAAAGAATCTTGGCCTTGACTGCAGGCTTCAGAAGTTCAGCGGCGAGTTCCTCGTGAGACAACTTGGCGCGCAGTTCGACATAGGTCGGACGCTTTGAGAAGGCGTGGTGTCCGGGGAAGCCGAGCAGCATGCCGAATGGGCGTGCCGCGACCTGTGGGTAGATCGGGGCGCCGGCATCGTGAGCAGCAAGCGACTCGGCCATGATTTCGCGCCACAGATCAGGAGCGGCATCTACCTGAATGAGTGCGAAGGAAACTGGGCAATCGATGTCAGCAGCGAGACGCTTCATCCACTCGACTTCAGTTTTCGGCGCAATGATGTCTTCACCGGCTGCACCCATAGGCGCGAGTTCAAACACTGAAGCGCCGCCGCGTGCCATTGCACGACCAAGGCCAAAGAGTTCGTCTTCGGCAGCAAAAGTGCCGGGAACTGGTTCGCCATTCATGGCGCGATGGCCGAGTGTGCGTGAAGTGGAGAAGCCGAGAGCACCGGCTTCAACAGCTTCGGTGACGTACTTACCCATGAGGTCGATGTCCTCGGACGAGGCAGCCTCGTTTCGTGCGCCGCGCTCACCCATGACATAGGTACGAACCGCGCTATGGGCGATCTGCACACCGAAGTCGACGGCGAGATCAAGTTCTTCGAGTTTGTCGAGATAGCCGGGGAATGATTCCCAACCCCAAGTCATACCTTCGGTGAGGGCAGTGCCGGGAATGTCCTCGACGCCTTCCATAAGTTCAATGAGAGCGTCTTCATAACCAGGACGAACCGGAGCAAAGCCGACGCCGCAGTTGCCACTCACGATGGTGGTGACGCCGTGTTGGCTCGACGGCTCAAGGAGTCCGTCCCATGTGACCTGACCGTCGTAGTGGGTATGAATATCGACGAAGCCGGGAGCCACGATCATGCCAGTGGCATCGATAACTTCGGCTGCATCGCCTTGGAGTCCTCCGCCGCGCTGCACTGCCACGATGACACCGTTAGTGATGGCGATATCGCCCACGAAACGGTCGGCTCCGGTGCCGTCGACGATTGTGCCATTGGTGATCTTGAGATCGAACATGGTGTTCCCCCTTCGGAAAACTCAAACGCTACTACTTGGTCCTGCGGTTATTCCTCTAGCGCCTGATGACCCTGCTGATCGGGGTTTTTTAGCGAGTCTGTCGTTCGCTAAGGGCGAGAACTGCCATCGAGGTTTCTGACCTCGAGGCCAAATTCTTCGATGTTGTCGAGGCTGACGGTGACACGGCCAGTGATATCGGGTGGGCAATCGCAAAGCACGAGTGTTCCTTCGACCATGGCTTCCATCGATTCGATCTGATCGGGACGCAAACGATCACCCACAATGGCGGCGGCGCCCTCAGAGAGCACCGCGGCTCGAGGTTCGACCGTGTTGACGCGCACACCGGTTCCGTAGAGCTCCATTGCGAGACCGTTGCTGATTCGGTTCAGCGCAGCTTTTGATGCTCCATAAGCAGAGATGTTGGGCGAGCTTGGTTCGATCGGGTCCGAAGGTCCGCCCCAGAACTTGGCACTGCCGCTCGACAAATTCACGATCCAACCTTCGCCGGCTTCCACCATTGCCGGTGCAACGGCAAGAGCGAGATCAGTTGGAGCGTTCACATTGACTTCAAACATGATGTTGCGGCGCTTCACCGAGAATCCCGTGAGAGGTGCCTGGATCGAAGCCGCCGCATTGTTCACGAGAATTTCGATGTGACCTCCAAGTGCTCGCGTTGCTTCGGGGATCACCCGAAGTCGATCAATGGGGTCGGTGAGATCGGCCACCACAATGGCCACGGTCGTGCCATAACGGGCAAGCCGGTCGCGAGTGGCGTTGAGGCTTCCCTCAAGACTCTCGTGTTGGTCGAGTGTCCGCGCCGTGAGCACGATGTTTGCGCCTTCGGCGGCCATTCGCTCAGCAATTGCTGCGCCAATACCTCGGCTTGAACCAGTGACCACGACACGGCGACCTTCGAAGCGACCGGCCATCACAAACCTTTTTCTGCAACGAATCCGTCGATGCATTCGCCGATGTAATTGCAGTCGTCATCAGACAGCGAATGATTGTTGGGAACGATAAGACCCCATTCCATGACGCGGTCGGCATTGGGAAGACCGTCGGAAGGAACGCGGAATTCTTGGTCGCGAAGCATTGGTTGGCGAGTGATGTTCCCCGTC
>JAEMTX010000073.1:4985-9309 GCA_016462055.1 Acidimicrobiia bacterium
CGTCCACACCATGCGGGTGTCGACACCGTGGGATTCCATCCATTGCTGAAGGTCGGCGCGGCGGATGCCTGAATCGGGCTGAATGATGAACGGGAACATATGCCACCCCGTTTCTATGCCGTCGGTCAGCTGAGGAAGGATGAAAAGGTGGGGGTACTTGGCAAGATGAGAACTCGTAATCGCAAAACTGCGTTGGCGCCGCGCAAGGTTTTCGTCCAGCTTGTCCAACTGAACAAGTCCAAATGCCGCCGAGAGTTCTGAAGGTTCGAAGTTCCAACCGTTTTCATCGAAGATGAAAATGTTGTCGTATTCGAGCCCGTCGTCGAGGGCGCTAAAGAAGCGATTTTCCTTGCCCTTGAGCGAGCCAAAAAGTTGAAGTTCAGAGCGACGGCCCCAACGACGGAACAACAACGCGCGGTCAGCGAGCTCATCGTTGTCGAAACACACCATGCCGCCGGTTCCTGCGGCGGTGATGATGTGAGAGAGGGCGAAACTAGTGAGCGAAATATCGGCGCGAGTGCCGGTTGGAGTTCCTCGCAATGTTTGTCCAAGTGCATCACATGAGTCTTCGATAACGAGCAGGTTGTGCTCGTCGGCAATTTTGCGGATTACATCCCAATCGGGGCAGTTGCCGATGAGGTTGGGGGCAAGGATGGCGCGTGTCTTGGGTGTGATCATCTCGGCAATGCGATTGACGTCGATCTGGAAGGTATCTGGGGTGACATCGACGAAGACGGGAATTGCGCCTTTGCGCACGACTGGCGCCACGTCGGTGGAGAAGGTCACCGCACTGGTGACGATTTCATCTCCAGGTTGAAGGTCGATGGCTTCGTAAGCGAGGTACAACGCAGAACTGCCAGAGTTACACATGACGCCGCGCTTCTTTTCGAAGAGGTCGGCAATACGACGTTCCATCGCTTTGACGTTCTTCCCGATACGCATCGACGTCGGCCCACCGCGAAGAACTTCGACAACGGCTTCGATCTCCCGTTCATCGTGTACTGATCCGGCGTAATCGATGCGGCGTTCGCTGTTAATGCGGCTCATGGTTGCTCCTTGGCGGTGAGTGTGTCGGTTCGTATTGGTGTTGATCGAAGTTCGACGACCAGTTGGTCAACGAGTCGCACAAGTTCGTTGCAGTCCTGCTGAGACCAATCACCGAGTACGTCAGTCATCTGTTCGACACGCAGGTCAACGATGCGATCGTGGGCGCGACGTCCTTTTGCCGTCAGCCGGGCGACGGCGAGACGAGCATCGTCGGGGTCGGTAACGCGTTCAACAAGTTCGGCGTCTTCAAGAACGCGAACCTGTCGGTTCGCAGCGGCAGGGTCCATCGAGCAACGACGGGCGAGCTGTCCCATTGGCATCTCACCTGAATCGGCAAGAGAGCGCAGGATCGCGTATCCAGCGCGAGTGACGTCAACGCCGATGGTCGCAGTCTGGCGATGGTGCACGGCTCGGTTCACGGTGAGCCGAAAGAGTCGTTCCAGTGATCGTTCAGCGTCAGCGACAGATGGCGGGGTGGGCACGAGTGCGACCGTACGGCAGGTAGTGGACTATGTCAAGGTTTTTGGGATGGCGTTGGTGTGGTTCGCCTACCCGAAAAAAGAACAAGAAATTTCCATGTTTGCGGAGTATCAATCCACAGACTGAGTCTGTTTGGGATTTCTGCTCATCAATGATGAGGTTGCCCTGACGCAAAGAAGCCGCCGACCAATACAGGTCGACGGCTTCTTCATGTAACTATCGAAGTGACAGTGCTTACGCAGTTACGAACGGTGCGGGGTTACGACGAGCACCAGTGCTGAAGGTGACCGGCATGTGCTTGACGCCACCGATGAAGTTTGAGCGCAGGATCTCGACATCACCAGCGAGGCGCATGTCGGGAATTCGCTCCATGATCTCGCGGAAGATCAGTTTGAGTTCCATGCGGGCGAGATTGGCGCCGAGACAGAAATGCTGGCCACCGCCACCGAACGCGATGTGCTCGTTCGGAAAACGCTCGATGTTGAACTGATAGGGATCGTCGAAGACATCTTCGTCACGATCGGCACTGATATGCCACATGACGACCTTGTCGCCCTTTTTGATTTCCTTATCACCAATGATTGTGTCTTCCAAGGCGGTGCGGCGGAAGTGGTACACCGGCGTTGCCCAGCGAAGGACTTCCTCGATTGCTTGATCGATCTTCCCATCGATGTCACCGGCGAGCGCAGCGTATTGATCTGGGTTCTGCATGAGAGCCCACATGCCCCACGACGTGGTGTTTCGGGTGGTCTCGTTGCCGGCGACGGTCAGCAGCACCATGAACATGTCGAACTCGAGTTCGCTCATCTTGTCGCCCTCGATCTCGGAATTGATCAACTTCGTGATGATGTCTTCACGAGGGTCGTTTGCTCGCTCCTTACCGAGTTGGTTGACATAGGAGTAGAGCTCGACCATGGCCGAAGCGTTGTCCTCGGTGGCGTACTCAGGATCGTCGAGGCCGATCATGCGGTTCGACCAGTCGAACAGCATCATGCGGTCTTCCTGCGGGACACCCATGATTTCGGCGATGGCCTGGAGGGGGAGTTCCGATGCCAGATCAACAACAAAGTCACACGAACCGCGTTCGATGATGTTGTCAACGATAAGGATGGCTCGATGCTCGAGGTACTTCTCAAGCATTCCGACCATGCGTGGTGTGAATCCCTTGTTGACCAGCAACCGATAGCGGGTGTGCTTCGGGGGATCCATGTACAGCATCATGAGTCCGCGCGGGTCGCCGCCGCCGGCGCCACCAGCCAGTTCGTCCGGGGTCAGGATGGAGATGCCACCGGCCTCGGAGGAAAATAAAGCGGTGTCACGATTCACTGTCAGAAGATCCTTGTGCTTCACGACGTTCCAGAACCCTTGGGCGCCTGGGTACTCGTGCCAACTCACCGGATCTTCGGCGCGCAGGCGGTCGAACATTTGGTAGTGCTCGAGACGCTGGAAGCGGTCGAGGTCGAGGAGGTCGATTCCCTCGAGTGTCATACGGATCCCCTTGATCGGTGCTGAGACAGTCAGAAGACGTGCCTTCGGTGGCGAAACTCTAATAGAGCGAGGCCATTGCGCCATTTTTCGCTTCCAAGTGGTGGTTGTTGGGGTAGAGAATCCGGTTTTTGGAGTCCGATAGCTGTTTCGGGAAGGCGACCACTACCGTTGAAGAGGCCGAATTTTTCGACTCCGCCATTTTGTAACGATCCCAGCCTGCCCAGCGGTCACCTTTTATGAAGACACGCAAATCATTTCTCGCCGCGCTTGTGGTCATCTTGGCGGTTGCCGCTGTCGGAGAGGTTTCCGCTGGGGTCGTCACCGATGAACAGCAGTTCCGCCCATCGTTTGCCGGAGCTACGTATTTCGCGCCGGGACAGGTGTACACGCAGAATTTTCCTGATCCTGATGTTGTGTGGGACGAGGCAACGCAGAAGTACTACGCGTTTTCGACAACTACCGGTGGCGTCTACGTGCCGGTGATGTCCTCGACTGATCTTGTGACGTGGAGAGCTCGCACAAATCACGCAATCGTAAATCCCAACTCGCAGTTCCATGATGCACTGCCCGACCCATCGCCCGCCGGAAGCACATGGACCTCTGGAGATCCGAGGTTTCCTGACGATCTGTGGGCGCCGACGGTGGCGAAGTTGTCAGGGTCTGGAGTCAGCGCGTGGGTCATGTTCTATGCATTACGTGTGAATGCTGCCGGCAGGCATTGCATTGATTTCGCGACGAGTCAGACCCCTGATGGTCCCTATTCCTCGCCGAAACAATTCTTCTGCTCGGCGACGCCACTTGGAGCAATCGACCCGGACGTCTTCACCGATACGGCAACGGGTAAGACCTGGTTGATGTGGCAGGACCAGGGTGAAGCGGGCAAGTACTGGTCCTCGCTTTGGATGCGAGAAATTTCACTCACGGGTGCGCAGTCGGTGGATTGGGCGACTGGCAGCGCTCCTGTGTATCTCATGGACGCGGGAGCAGCATGGGAAAATGGTGTTGCCGAGAATCTATCGATGGCGCGAACCTCCGATGGCGTTCCAACATTGTTTTACTCCGGTGGTGTGTGGAATTCCGACGGCTATTCGGTGGGTATGGCCAAGTGCGGTCCGCTGCAGTTCAGCTGGACGCCAATTTGCTCTCGCGTTGGTTCTGGTCAGGTGATGTCTCGGCGTCAAGGGAAGACGGGAATTGGCGGTTCATCTGTCTTTCGCGGCGCCGGCGATGTTCTTTACGTTGCCAATCATTATTGGGAAGAAGGTCTTGACCCCAGTTACCCAGGAAATCAACGAAGACTTGTAGTGGA
>JAEMTX010000074.1 GCA_016462055.1 Acidimicrobiia bacterium
CTCGAGATCTTTCTGTTTCTTGATCTTTGACTGCACCAAATCGAGTTTGCGCAAGGGATCTTTCTCGGTTGCGAGATTGGCATCGATCTTCTCGATGCCCTTGCGCAGACCCTCAGGCGTGATTGGTCGACCTCGTCGGGGCTTGGCCGATTCAATGGCATTTAAGTAACGCCGTACGATTTGCCCACGGTCGCGACCTTCTTTGAGCGCGTGTTTGTGGCTCTGGGTCATCGTGCCAGGAGGAAGTCCGATACGCGGCTTCTCCCCAGAAGGTTCAGAGGTCTGGTCGCTCATAAGCGTTGAGTCCATCACACCACCGCGAAACCGACAACGGTCACGTCGAAACCCGGCGAATTGTGGTGTTCCGGCGCACTAGCCTGTACCCAATGGATGACGCGATTCACCGTGCACTCGGACTGACTGACTCCGAATACGAAGACATCCGCAAGATCCTCCACCGCGATCCCAACCACCTTGAGTTGGCGATGTTCGCAGTGATGTGGTCCGAGCACTGCTCGTACAAGTCTTCTCGCGTTCATCTCAAGCGACTTCCTACCGAAGCCCCGTGGGTCCTCGTCGGCCCTGGCGAAAATGCTGGCGTGGTCGATGTCGGCGACGGTATTGCTGCCGCGATTCGTATCGAATCGCATAATCACCCCTCCGCCATTGAGCCTTATCAAGGCGCAGCTACCGGTGTCGGCGGCATTCTGCGAGACATCTTCACGATGGGCGCGCGTCCGATCGCGCTTATGGACCCATTGCGCTTTGGCCCACTTGACGATCCTCGCAGTCGATGGATCGCGGAAGGCGTCATCAGCGGCGTCTCGGGTTATGGCAATTCAGTAGGTGTCCCCACTGTCGGTGGCGAAACGGTTTTCGATGCCACCTATATGGGCAATCCACTCGTCAATGTTTTGTGCCTTGGCGTTCTACCCACAGAACGGCTCGTGCTCGGTCAGGCCACTGGTGTTGGCAACCTTGCTGTGTTGCTCGGTTCAAGCACCGGCCGTGACGGCATCGGCGGCGTGAGTGTTCTCGCCTCTGCGGGTTTCTCCGATGAAGAAACCGATGCCGAAAAGCGCCCCTCGGTGCAGGTTGGCGATCCCTACGAAGAGAAGCGGCTCATCGAAGCTTGTCTCGAACTTCTCGACGCTGGTCTCGTTGTCGGCATTCAAGATCTCGGCGGCGCAGGCCTTGCGTGTGCAACCAGCGAAACCGCGAGTCGCGGTGGCATGGGCATGGACGTCGATGTCACTGCCATTCCTCGTCGCGAAGCAGGGATGGAACCGTTCGAGGTCATGACCTCGGAAAGCCAAGAGCGCATGCTCGCCATTGTCGAGCCCGCCGATCTCGATCAAGTTCTTTCGATCTGCGCTCGTTGGGAAGTTCGTTCTTCAGTGATTGGTCATGTCACCGATGGTCCCGCGACTGGTCACCCCGACGGTGGTCGGCTCCGCATTATGGATGGCTTCGACGGCGAAGTGTTGTGCGATATCCCCGCCGCATCGCTGCATGAAGACGCACCTCTCTACAACCGTCCGATCGCGCAACCAGCGGCTTTCAATGCAGAGACGCGCACGATGGGTTCGGAACCGGCGCCCATTTCGGTCGATCCCGGCGCGGAATTGCTTGAACTTTTGGCCGACGCTCGCTGGGTGTTCTCGCAATATGACCACCAGTTGTTCCTCAACACCGTTGAAGGTCCGGGCGGCGACGCGGCAGTGCTCCGCCTCAAGCACCCCACGACCGGTGTCGACACCGGTCGCGGTATTGCGCTCACAACCGACGGCAATCACCGTTGGTGCGCGGTCGATCCTCGTCAGGGCACTGCACTCACAGTGGCCGAGTCGTTGATGAATCTTGCGTGTGTAGGTGCTCGTCCGTTAGCCGTTGTGAACTGTTTGAACTTTGGTAACCCCGAACATCCCGAGGTCATGTGGCAGTTGTCTGAAGCCATCGATGGCATGTCGGAAGCATGCGTGGCGTTCAACTCGCCGGTCATCGGCGGAAACGTCAGTCTTTATAACGAATCTCAGGGCACCGATATTGATCCGACCCCGGTGGTCGGAATGCTCGGCGTCATCGATGCGCTTAATCGCCGGCCACCTGGTGTCGGCTTGGTCGAACAGGGTCGCCTCATGCTCATTGGCGTTACCCAGCCAGAGGTTTCCGGTTCGCGTTGGGCCCGCGCTCGTGGCCATCGCGGTGGAACGCTCCCATCTCTTGACCATGCCCATCATCTGAAGGTTGCAGAAGTGGTTCGCAAACTCGTCATTGGCGGCATCGTTGCCGGAGTTCACGATGTATCTGGTGGCGGAATTGGTGTAGCCCTTGCAGAAATGGCGGCCAAGTCAGGAATCGGTGTGTCCGCAGCTCGAGTGGCTAACGCCGCTGAACTTTTTGCCGAAGGTCCATCACGAGTTGTTGTCTGTGTTGAACCCGAATCAATGAGCATCGTTGAGAATCTCTGTGCCGAAGCCGGAGTTCCGGTTTCTCGCATTGGTGTTGCTGGTGGGGATCGATTCTCGATCAAGGGACTTGTGGACCTTCCCCTGTCAGATGTCATTGATGCATGGACCAACCACATCCCGGCGGCTCTCGGTGCCGGAACGGCGCAGGACTGAATCGTGCAAACTGACTGGGTGGATCCAGATGACGACACCCCGAAAGAAGCCTGCGGAGTGTTTGGTGTGTATGCGCCAGATCAAGCGGTTTCGCACCTCACGTATTTAGGTTTGTACGCGCTACAACATCGCGGCCAAGAAGCTGCGGGTATGGCAGTAAGCGATGGCTCAACCGTTACGGTTGTAAAAGACACCGGGTTGGTGTCCAACGCGTTCGACGATCGAACGCTCGCTGCTCTTACTGGCCACCTCGCCATCGGGCATACGCGTTATTCCACGACCGGTTCAAGTGTTTGGCATAACGCTCAGCCGGTGTATCGCAACGTTGGTGCGCACACCGTTGCGATTGCGCACAACGGCAACCTTGTCAACACTGCTGAACTCGCCGATCAGTTGGGAATGCTTCCCGGCACCGTGAGTTCCGACAGCGATGTCATGGCGGAATTGCTCGCATCAGAACTTGCGAAGAACCCCGATGAAAGTGCCGATCATCGTGCGCTCGAACGGGCGATGTTGGCCATCCTTCCTCAGCTTAAAGGTGCATTCTCCGTGGTGGCCATGGACGAAGGACACGTCATAGGCGTCCGAGATCCCAATGGTTTCCGCCCGCTGTGTCTGGGAAAACTCAATAACGGATGGGTGCTCGCATCAGAAAGCCCCGCGCTCGATGTCGTTGGTGCGCATCTAGTTCGTGAACTCGAACCCGGCGAGATGATCATCATCGATGCCACTGGTTATCGCTCTGTGCGCGTGTTTGAACCGGCGGCCGTCGATCCGAAACTGTGCTTGTTCGAATTCGTGTACTTCGCACGACCCGACACTCGCCTCTATGGGCAAAGTGTTCACCAAGCGCGAGTGCGCATGGGTGAGAAGCTTGCCGAGCAAGCACCGGTTGAAGCCGACCTTGTGATGGGTGTTCCCGAATCGGGTATCCCGGCGGCTGAAGGGTATGCACGAAGTTCAGGTATCCCGTTTGGTCAGGGCCTTGTAAAGAATCGCTATATCGGCCGCACATTTATTGCGCCGAATCAGGAAATGCGTGCTCTTGGCGTGCGCATGAAACTCAACCCATTACGCGACAACATTGCCGGTAGGCGTCTTGTTGTGGTCGATGATTCAATCGTCAGAGGTACGACAACTCGAGCGATGGTCTCGATGTTGCGTGAAGCCGGTGCGGCCGAAGTGCACATGCGCGTTTCATCCCCGCCCTACAAGTGGCCTTGTTTTTACGGCATGGATACCGGCAATCGGGGTGAACTTCTCGCGGCGAATATGAGCGTCGATGAAATTCGCGAATATCTCAACGTCGATTCGCTGTCGTATCTCACTCTTGATCGATTGCTCACTGCCACCGGCGCAGTTGGTGCGGGTTTCTGCGATGCATGTTTGACGGGCAACTACCCCGTCGCGATTCCGGAAGAACTCGGCAAGCACATTCTTGAAATGCCCTCCGCTTCAACACCCGACAAGAGTGAAGTCGGGAGTGTCGCCGAAACCCTCTCAGTTGCGTCGACGCTTCCCGCCCAAGAAGCGCTCCTGTTTACTTCGCCGGAAGAGACCAATGACTGACGACGTGACGAAGGGTGAAACTTACGCCGGAGCGGGCGTGAGTATTGATGCCGGCGAAGAAGCAGTCGATCGCATTAAGTCTCATGTTCGTTCCACGTTTCGTCCCGAAGTTATTGGTGACATTGGTGGCTTCGGTGGGCTCTTTGCTCTTGACCTTGCTCGTTATAAGAAGCCAGTGCTTGTTTCATCAACCGATGGCGTTGGCACAAAGGCACTCGTTGCACAGGCCACCGGTCGCTTCACCACGATCGGTGTTGACCTCGTTGCGATGTGTGTCGACGACCTTGTGTGTCAAGGCGCCGAACCGTTGTTCTTTCTCGACTACATCGCCGTCGGTCGCCTCGACCCTGATCACATTGATCAATTGGTTGAGGGCGTGGCCGATGGTTGCCGCCAGGCCGGTTGCGCACTTGTTGGCGGTGAAATGGCGGAACATCCCGGCGCAATGGAAGCCGGCGAATTTGATCTCGTCGGCTTTGCCGTCGGAATCGCCGATCGCGACGCGCTCATCACCGGGGCCACGATTACGCCCGGCGATGTTCTGATCGGACTGCCTTCGCAGAACTTACGGTCGAATGGTTTCTCGCTGGCTCGTCGCGTTCTGCTCGAACGAGCACAACTTCCGCTTGATGGTCCGGCTTATAAAGGGGCACATCACTCACTGGCCGATGAACTGCTCGCTCCCTCGGTGATTTTCTCGCCGGCAATCGCGGCGCTTCAAAAAGCGGTTGATGTCCGTGGCGTGGCGCATATCACCGGTGGCGGAATTCCGGGCAATCTCAATCGAGTGCTTCCACGCAGAACCGGTGCGGAAGTTACGCGCGGATCATGGGAAGTACCGCCCATCTTTGGTGAAATCCAGCGCCTCGGTTCTGTGGCCGACGATGAAATGTTTCGCGTGTTCAACATGGGTGTCGGCATGATTGCTGTCGTCTCAGAGTCAGACTCGTTTAAGGCACTCGATACCGCTCGTGCTTCGGGACATCGAGCCACGGTGATCGGACACATCGTCGAAGGCGACGGCACTGTCCGGATTGTCTGACGCAACCGAGACTCCTCCCGTGGTTGGCGGTTGGCCGGTAGGTTCATAGTCGTGAGTGACGCGACGACCAAGCAGCAACTAATCGATCACCTTCTCCGCTATTCGGTGCGAACGGGCGATTTCACGCTGAAGTCGGGCAAGAAGAGTTCGTGGTTCATCGACTCAAAGCAGACTGCCTGTCGCCCCGACGGATTGTTGCTTTTGGCCGATCTTGCACTCGATCTGATTCCCGCAGATGTCACGGCGATCGGTGGACTCACGGTGGGCGCTGATCCGGTTGCTTACGGCATCGCCGCCGTTGCTGCGACCCGAGGCCGTTTGCTCCGATCCTTCACGATTCGCAAAGAGGCGAAAGATCACGGAGTTGCTGGTCGACTCGCGGGGCCACTCGAACCGGGCGACAAATGCGTCATCACCGACGACACCGTCACACGAGGTACGTCGCCAATGGAAGCAGTACATGTCGCTCGTGAACTTGGGGCCGAACCGGTCATGGTGCTGGTCGTGGTTGATCGCGGCGGCACCTGCCAGGCGATGGCCGAGGCCGAAGGTCTGCAGTTCCGGGCGCTTGTGACCGCTCCGGAACTCGGCTTCCCCTACGAAGGCGCCTGAGCCAATACGGGCCTGCAGAAGCCGACTTGGGAGAGTCCATGGCCTGACGGGTAGCGTCTCGGCCCTATGGCTGACTCAACTACCGCCGCATTTAGCATCCGTCTCCGCGTCCGACTCGGGAATGAACCCGGGGCACTGGGCCATCTCGCTACCGCTATTGGTTCGGTAGGCGGAAATATTTGGTCGCTCGAAGGATTCGAAGCCAAGAAGGAATCGCTTGACGAAGATGTTGTCGTCAACTGCTCAAGCGAAGCGCATCAACAGCAAGTGCTTGATGCGGTTCGAGCCCTTTCCGATATCGAACTTCTTGAGTGGGAAGACCGCACCTTTGCACTGCACGCCGGCGGCAAAGTGCACGTCATCAGCCGCATCCCCGTCAACGATCGTGACGACCTCTCGATGGCATACACGCCAGGCGTTGCGCGAATTTGCACCGCGATCGAAAAGGACCCGTTGCTTTCGCACGATCTCACCATTCGTAAGAACACGGTTGCCATTGTTAGCGATGGCACAGCTGTTCTCGGTCTTGGTGATATTGGCCCGCTCGGCGCAATGCCCGTCATGGAAGGTAAAGCGCTGCTGTTTAAGGAATTCGCTGGAGTCGATGGTTTCCCCATCTGCCTCAACACCAAAGATCCAGAAGAAATCATTCGAACCGTCGTGAACATCGCTCCATCATTTGGCGGCATCAACCTTGAAGACATTGCCGCTCCGGCATGTTTCGTGGTGGAAGATCGCCTCAAGGAACTGCTCGATATTCCCGTATTCCATGACGATCAGCACGGCACCGCGGTTGTCACGCTCGCTGCGCTTATGAATTCGCTCAAGATCGTCAACAAGAAGATGGAAGATCTCACCGTTGTCATCGCCGGCGTTGGTGCTGCGGGTGTCGCGATTTCCAAAATCCTTATGAATGCCGGCGTTCGCGTCATCATTGGTGTCGATCGTGAAGGCGCCGTCTACAACGGCCGCGGCAATCTCAATGTGGCCAAGCAGTGGTTTGCGGAAAACACCAACCCTGAAGGCCGCAAAGGTTCACTGGCCGACATCATGCCGGGCTCCGATGTGTTCATCGGTGTGAGTGGTCCGAACCTCATCAATCGCCAGGACGTCCTGACCATGGCGAAGGATCCGATCGTGTTTGCCATGGCGAACCCCGATCCGGAAATTCGTCCGGAAGAAGCCGAAGGTTGTGTTGCCGTTATGGCAACGGGCCGAAGCGATTTCCCAAACCAGATCAATAACGTTCTTGCGTTTCCCGGTATTTTCCGTGGCGCGCTTGATTGCGGTGCGACGCAGATCACCGAAAACATGAAGGTTGCTGCTGCGTATGCAATTGCGAACGCAGTAAGCGCCGAGGACCTCGCACCAGATCACGTCATTCCGTCAGTGTTCGATAAGCGAATTGCTCCGCTGGTTGCCGCTGCTGCGGCCGAAGCCGCAATTCGCGACGGCGTCATTCGAAAGCGCTGAACAACGTGTCGCGGTTCGACGCGATCACTTTTGATTTCTGGGACACGCTCGTTCGAGCTGATACCGCCGCGACTCGAGTGCAGCGTCGCCTTGCCATTGCCGAGGTGCTTGTTAGCCACGGACTTACCGCGGAACATGACGAGATCAATGCTGCGTTCGACGAAGCATTTCGTAGGTTCGACGCGTCGTGGGGACTGGGCGAGCAGTTCACTGGTGAACATGCCGCTGAAACAGTGCTCGAGGTTCTCGGACACACGAACGATGAACAGGTCCGTATTCGAATCATCGATGCCTACCTGTCTGCACCGCGCACCATGCAGCTCGACCTCACAGACAACCTCGTTTCGACTTTGAGTGTTCTGAAACAGGCGGGGTTACGCATCGGGATTGTGTGCGATGTCGGGCTCACTCCATCACCGGTGTTGCGTGACTACCTCGAAGGCCACGGAGTCTTGGCGATGTTTGACCATTGGTCGTTTTCTGATGAGGTCGGTGTTTACAAACCGCACGCTGCCATTTTTGAACACGCGCTTGCTGGCCTTGGCGGCATCGATCCGTCGCGAGCTGCACATATTGGCGACCTTCGCCGAACCGATATTGCCGGGGCCAAAGCAATGGGGATGTTGGCGCTGCGTTACCGGGGCGTGACCGATGACGATCCCGAACACGGTCCCGAAGGCGACGTCGTTATCGATGACCACGCTGAGGTACCCAGCGCTCTCGGTCTCTGAGCCGTTTGAGCGTCAGTTTCGGGGACGGAGGTTCGTCCTGTGTGCCACAGTTAGCCCCCACAACTTCTCAAGGGGGAACTCCCGTGGCACTTGATCCGCAGGCAAAGGTCATTCTCGATTTCATGGCCGAGAGCGGCTTCACGTTCGAAGGGAAAACCCCTGAAGAACTTCGTGAAGGCATGGGCCTCACTGCCATGCCGAGTCCCATCGAACTGGCGAGCATCACCGATCGCACTATTCCTGGTCCCGCCGGTGAGATTCCGGTGCGCATTTATCGTCCAAGCACCGATGCCGGATTGCCGGTCACGGTTTTCTTCCACGGTGGCGGTTGGGTCGTTGGCGATCTCGAATCTCACGACCATTGCTGCCGTGTGATTGCGGCGAAGGCTGACTGCGTTGTTGTGGCCATCGATTACCGCCTTGCCCCCGAAGCCAAGTTTCCTGCAGCAATCGATGACGCGTGGGCGGCCACGGAATGGGTGGCTACGCATGGCGATGAACTGAACGTCGATACATCGCGACTGGCGGTTGCGGGCGACAGCGCGGGTGGAAACCTGGCCGCTGTTGTTGCCAACATTTCTCGTGATCACGAACACGTTGAAATCATTCAGCAGGCGCTGATCTACCCGGTCACCGATGGCACCTGCGATCGCCCATCAATGACAGAAAATGCCGAGGGCTATCTGCTCTCCCGCAATGCCATGGACTGGTTCCACGAGCACTACACGGTCACGGTTGAAGATCTCAGCGATCCCCGTTATTCGCCGATCTTCTCTGACCTCGCTGGTGCGCCTCCTGCAGTGGTAGTCACCGCTGGGTTTGATCCTTTGCGGGACCAAGGAAATGCCTACGCCGCGAAACTGGTCGAGGCAGGCGTTGACGTTGATCACATGGAATATGCGGGCATGTTCCATGGGTTCTTCTCGATGGATGCCGGCCTGAGTGTTGCCTTGGAAGCTCAAGATCAGGTGGCAGCAGCGCTTAAGGACGCTTTTGCTCAGTGACTCGGTGGTTGGCGACAACCTGATTCGAAAAACGTAAAAGGCCCGGGCGCAGAGCCCGGGCCTTTTCACTGTGGTCGGGACCGGCGTCGATCCGGTGACCTACCGCTTTTCAGGCGGCCGCTCTGCCAACTGAGCTACCCGACCGTGGAGACGATGTCTCCGTCCCTGACGCCCCGGCGAACCGGTGCGGCAGTTGGCGGTCCCGACGGGATTTGAACCCGCGACCTCCGGCTTGACAGGCCGGCGTGC
>JAEMTX010000258.1 GCA_016462055.1 Acidimicrobiia bacterium
CAGGCCATCGGTGTTGAAGTGCCGAATGACAATCGACAGTTGGTTGCAGTCGGCGACATTCTCGCTTCACCCGAAGCCAAGGCCGCGAAGAATGCACTTGAAGTTGCGATCGGTCGTGACATCAACGGACGTTCGGTGCTGGCCGATCTTTCGAAGATGCCTCATCTTCTGATTGCTGGCGCTACGGGTGCAGGCAAGTCCTCGTGCATTAATTCATTGCTCACTTCGATCCTGATGCGATCGACGCCCGATCAGGTGCGACTCATCCTCATCGACCCAAAGCGAGTGGAACTCGGTCAGTACAACCGTCTTCCTCATTTGTTGACCCAGGTCGTCACCAACCCGAAGAAAGCCGCGAACGCGTTGGCATGGACGGTCAAAGAGATGGAGCGTCGATACGACCTTCTCTCCGATCGTGGATTCCGCGACATCGATGGTTACAACGCCGCATTCGACCGGGGTGAAGTGATTGACGATCCCGATATGGGTCTCGAATTTCACCGACTTCCGTACATCCTCGTTGTGGTCGACGAGCTCAATGACCTCATGATGGTTGCCGCACGAGACGTCGAAGACTCCATCTGTCGAATAGCGCAGATGGCGCGTGCAGTCGGCATTCACTTAGTGATCGCCACGCAGCGTCCATCGGTCAACGTCATCACCGGCGTCATTAAGGCCAACGTGCCTGCTCGTCTTGCCTTTGCGGTTTCGAGCCTTGCCGACTCCCGAGTCATCCTTGACCAAGGTGGAGCCGAAAAACTTCTTGGCCGTGGCGACATGTTGCTGCTTGGTCCGTCATCGAGCATCGCCCAACGCATCCAAGGCGCGTGGGTCACCGAAGACGAGGTTCGCGCTGTTGTCGCCTTCTGGCGTCAACAGTCGTCAGGTATCACCTATGACGAGACAGTCCAAGGATCCGAGGCTTCATCGACAGGTAGTGGCGCAGGGGCCATGGCCGGCGGCGATGACAGCGATGACGATTTATTGGTCCAGGCGATGGAACTCGTGGTTCGATCGCAACTTGGTTCGACGTCAATGCTTCAGAGAAAACTCCGTGTGGGTTTTGCACGCGCCGGCCGTCTTATGGATCTACTCGAGCAACGTGGCGTTGTGGGTCCTTCTGAAGGATCGAAGGCGCGAGTCGTGCTTATGACGCCTGAGGAACTCGACGGCGCAGACTGACGCCTACGATGGCCATATGACCGAGAGTTTCTGGATCGAGACGCTCGGCTGTCCCAAGAATGAGGTCGACTCCGACAAGTTGGTCGGAACGATGCTGGCCGACGGTTTGGTGCCGGCCGATAGCCCTGCATCGGCTGACGTTGTTGTTGTCAACACCTGCGCCTTTGTTGAACAGGCGCGTCAGGAATCGATCGACACCATTCTTGGCCTTGATTCCGTTCGTGCCCCCGGGGCGCGCCTTGTGGTCACCGGCTGTATGGCCGAACGCTACGGGGAAGAACTCGCTCAGGCTCTTCCCGAGATCGATTCGGTTGCTGGTTTTGGTGTGCCGGTGACACTCGGTTCGACACGCGGTTCAAAGTCGTCACCGTTCGATCTGCTCAATCTTCCTCGTCCAAAATCGGAATCGCCATGGGCCTATGTGAAGATCGCTGAAGGCTGCGATCGAGCGTGTGGGTTCTGTGCGATTCCAACCTTTCGCGGCAAACAACGCTCGCGTTCGATTGATGACATCCTCGCCGAAGTCGACGCGCTCGAAGCGCGCGAAATCATTCTTGTCGCTCAAGACCTTGCTGCCTACGGGCGCGATCAAGGCGTGGGTGAACGTTCCATTGTTCCGTTAATGAATGCGGTTGCTGATCGAGTCGATCGAGTCCGGTTGCTGTATCTGTACCCGTCTGACCTCACCGATGAACTTATTGACACAATCTGCTCGAGCGGAGTCCCGTACTTCGACCTTTCCTTGCAACACGTTTCTTCGCCACTTTTACGAGCGATGAAACGATGGGGTGACGGCGACCGCTTCGCTTCCCGTATCGCGGCGATTCGTGAGCGCGAGCCCGAAGCTGCATTCCGGTCCAATTTCATTGTTGGGTATCCGGGTGAAACCGAAGATGATCACGACCAGTTGCTTGAATTTGTCGAATCAGTGAGGCTTGACTGGTGTGGGTTCTTCCCGTTCTCTCGAGAGGAGGGGACCCATGCCGCCACCCTCGACAATCAGGTACCCGATGGGCTCGTGGCCGAGCGACTCGGGGAGCTGACCGAACTGCAAGATCGAATGACGTGGGCAAAACGTGACGAAATGATCGGCTCGGTGGTCGAAGTTCTCGTGGATAGCCCTGGAGTTGGTCGCACGTGGCGCGAAGCGCCCGAAATCGATGGCATCGTCAACCTGCCGACTGCCCTTTCGCAAGGCAGTTTCGCAACGGTGAAAATCGTCGATGCGCTTGGCCCCGACCTTGTCGCTGAAGGTGCAACCGTTACCGAAGACGGTCAGTCATGAGCGATCCCTCCTACGG
>JAEMTX010000259.1 GCA_016462055.1 Acidimicrobiia bacterium
TAGAGCATCTCCCTTACAAGGAGAGGGTCGGGGGTTCGAGTCCCTCAACGCCCACGAAGTTATGAAAGTGGCAGGTCGGTCGCAGGTCGAAGAGATTCGGGTCGGTGGATTGTTGACCCCAAGACTCCATAGGCCATAGCTGGTACCACCTATGATCCCCCAATGGAAATAACACGCTCATTGCCTCGTTCTGCTGGCCGTATCGCTGCTGGCGGTTCCTTGTTGCTGGGCGGAGTGGGAACAGCACTGTTCCTTGCTCCGCAGGCTGGGGCGACGGGCTCAACCTTCACTGTCACGAATACCAATGATTCGGGAACCGGCAGCCTTCGTCAGGCACTCATCAGCGCGAACGCCGATTCCATCGCAGACACGGTGGTGTTTGATGGATCAGTTTCGGGAAGTATCCATCTGCTTTCCCGACTGGAAATTAAAAACTCGGTAGTAATTACTGGCCCTGGTAAGGATGCCCTGACCATTGATGCAAGTACTGAGACATCGGGACACAAGAGCGCGTTTTACATGTACAGCACATCAGCAACATTCAATGTTTCGATAAGCGGTCTGCGTGTTACCGGCGCCAACTCTGACATCGACGGTGGCGCGTTCGCATCGTTCCGAACCAATCTCACACTCGACTCCATGCAGATTGATCACAACAGCACCGCCGGTCGTGGTGGGGCGGTTTGGAGTTGGAGCCCTAAAGACCACAGCGTTGTGACGATTACAAATTCGACCATGACTGACAACTACGCCAAAATGTGGGGCGGGGCACTGGCGATCAAGACAGTCTCTTCAGGCACCCAAGACGTAACGGTTTCAAACTCCTCAATCCTGCGCAACGAGACGCTCGGGCTGCCGAGTGATGCAACTGAACCCTGGAATGGTGGGGCTGGTGTTGAACTTCGAATGACCGGCAATGCCACATTTACTGGTGCCACGATTGCGGACAACTTCATTCTCAACGGACCGAACACAATCGGCGTCGCAATTCTGGCTGTTAACAACGGTGATCTCGTGCTTTCCGATTGCACAATCTCGGGGAATCATGCTGATGCTGGCTTCACAAGAGCAGCGCTTTTTGTTGCGAATCCTAGTTCAGGACATGTGATCACGATCACAGATTCGACCTTCTCTAATAACGTGGCTCCGACGACCGGGGCGCTATACGCGCGAACTGATAATGACGTCACGATTAGTAACTCCACCTTCACCGGCAACTCATCGTCAACGAATGGTGCAGGGGCAATGCACATCGCCGATGTTCGTTCACTCACGTTGAATCAAGACACGATCTCGGGCAACACCGCCAAAGGGTCGAATGCGGGCTCAGATGGCGGTGGGGGTATCACCTTCAACTCCATTTCAACGTTCCAAGTCTCGGGGACAATTATTTCGGGTAATCACGCCGACGTCGCCGACCGACAGGATGTTTCGCTTTACTTAACGGGCAGTGGGTCCATGTCGGCCACCAACTCATTACTGGGCTCGATCGATCCTGGTATCACCGTTACCGGAACCGGCAACATCAACTCGTCCACACCCGGTCTCGCGGCGCTCGCCGATAATGGCGGTCGTACGAAGACCATGGCGCTACTGAATAGCTCACCTGCCATTAACGCCGGTCCGTCGCCTGTTGCTTCATTCACGGGAAATCAGTTCGATCAACGCGGTACAGGCTTCGCCCGGGTGGTGGGCTCGAGCGTTGATATCGGTGCATTCGAGTTCGGCGCCACTTCGTCCTCAACGACAACGACTGCGACCTCTTCAACGACGACGGCTGTGCCGTCTTCAACCGATGATTCGGGCGCTGTCACCGCCATTAGTTTCGACGGTCCGACTTCGGATACTTCATCGGCGTTGCCAACCACAGGTTCTGATTCCCGGATGCTCATTGAATTCGGTGTTGGTGCGGCTCTGCTCGGTGCGGGTATGGCCGCTGTTGCTGCTCGACGTCGTCAATCACTGACATTCGATCAGAACAATAAGAGCTGAATTGGTTCAGGGCCGTCTTCGAGAACTCCTGCACCGCATCTATTCGACTGAACCTTCGCCCTGTCCGATTCGGTGGGTGGAGGTGGAGTCGAAGCATGGGCCCTCTCTAGATTCTGTCCCTCTAACTTGTTGCACAACGCTCAAAAGTTAGGCGCACAAAGTCAGCAAAACACAGTGTTCGCACAGCGTTGGCGTGGTTATGCCTTACAAGGAGAGAGTCGGGGGTTCGAGTCCCTCAACGCCCACGAAATCGTAAATCGATGACCTTGTCTCCGGGTTCGACTTTTTTGTCTCAGCTACGACGTCACGAGCACGATGGAGGCTGAAAAATGAAGTCTCAACTGTGTCAGTAGCGTCGAAGCAAATCTATTGTGACCTCATGCATTTGAAAAACCGTCCCATGCGTTCCCGGGGTTTTTGCCGATGCCTTATCGCAGCCTGCCTAGGGTTTTCTCTTGTCCTC
>JAEMTX010000075.1 GCA_016462055.1 Acidimicrobiia bacterium
CATGACCACGAACATGATCATGCGGAAACCGACGATGAGGTTGTTGCTGAAGCAGTGACCGACGAAACGGTCACCGAAGAAGCAGTGACCGACGAAGCCGTCAAGACTGACGGGAAGGAAGACTGATGGGTCAGAAGGTCAACCCTTACGGGTTCCGCCTCGGCGTGACCACCGACTGGAAGTCGCGTTGGTTTGCCGATCGTCGCGAGTATTCCGACAATCTCATTCAGGATTGGCAGATCCGCGATTACCTCATGACGCAGTTGCCGCACGCGGCAATCAGTCGTGTCGAGATCGAGCGCACACGCGACCGTCTTCGTGTCGACGTGCATACCGCTCGTCCAGGCATCGTCATCGGTCGTCGTGGTGCAGAAGCCGATCGCCTTCGTGCCGGTCTCACCAAGATCTCCGGTAACAACAAGGTGCAGCTCAACATCCAAGAAATCAAGCAGCCTGAACTCGATGCTGCGCTTATTGCTCAGGGTGTTGCCGATCAGCTTGCTGGTCGTGTTGCATTCCGTCGTGCCATGAAGCGCGCAGTGCAGAACGCACAGAAGGCTGGCGTTCTCGGCATTCGTGTTCAGTGCGCAGGTCGTCTTGGCGGCGCTGAAATGTCACGGACCGAGTGGTACCGCGAAGGTCGTGTGCCGTTGCACACACTTCGTGCCGACATCGATTACGGCTTCCGCGAAGCAAAGACCACCTACGGCCGTATTGGCGTGAAGGTCTGGCTCTACAAGGGCGACATCCTTCCTTACAAGAGCGTTCTCGATGACAAGGCCACCCGTGAAGCGGCAATGGCTGTTGGCGAAACCTCAGGAGACGCTCGTCCCCGCAAGGTTGTGTCTTCAGCTGCTGGTCGTAAGCGCGACGCCGATTCCGAAATCATCGAAGATCTCGAAGCAACGCCGCTGGTGAAGGAAGCCGATCCGGAACTCGAGCGACTGCTTGCCGAGGAAGAGGAAATCGAGCGTTCAACTCGTCAGCATCACGAGACCCCGCACTTCCGTCCCGGGGATGGTGACTGATTATGTTGATGCCAAAGAAGGTAAAGCACCGCAAGCAACAGCGCGGTCGCATGAAGGGTCAGGCAAAGGGTGGAACCGAAGTCACGTTTGGTGATTACGGCATCCAGGCACTTGAGCCGGGTTGGATCACAGCCCGTCAGATCGAAGCCGCCCGTATCGCGATGACCCGTCATATCAAGCGTGGCGGAAAGGTCTGGATCAACGTGTTTCCGGACAAGCCCGTTACCCAAAAGCCGGCGGAAACCCGCATGGGTTCTGGCAAGGGCAATCCTGAACGCTGGGTTGCTGTTGTGAAGCCGGGCCGCGTCATGTTCGAACTTTCCTACAACGACCCTGAGGTTGCCCGCGAGGCAATCGACCGGGCCATCCAGAAGCTGCCGATCAAGGCCCGCTTCGTTGCCCGTGAGGAGGGCTTCTGATGGCAAAGACCAAAGAATCACTCCATGACATCGGCGACGGCGAACTGCTCGACAAGCTGGCGTCTTCGAAGGAAGAACTTTTCAACCTTCGTTTCCAGCACGTCACTGGTCAGCTCGACAACTCCGCCCGTCTGGGCGTTGTTCGCAAGCAGGTTGCACAGCTCAATACCGAGTTGCGCAGTCGCGAAATCGCGGCAGCCGAAGCGCTGTCGAAGAACGAGGAGAACGCCTGATGGCTGAGGAAACCACGGCCACCGAGCGCGCCAATCCGCGCAAAATCCGAGAGGGCATGGTCGTTTCGACTTCCATGGACAAAACCGCAGTTGTCGCAGTGACAGACCGCGTGCGTCACCCTCGTTACAACAAGACCGTTCAGCGCACGAACAAGCTGTACGTCCACGACGAGAGCAACGATCTCAACGTGGGTGACAAGGTCCGTGTGCAGGAGACCCGTCCGCTTTCTAAGACAAAGCGCTGGCGTCTCCTTGATGTCCTGGAGCGTGCACGATGATCCAGCAGGAATCCCGACTTCGGGTTGCCGACAACAGTGGTGCAAAAGAAGTTCTTTGCATCAAGGTTCTTGGTGGCACGCGTCGCCGCTACGCCTCGATCGGTGACATCTTTGTCGCCACGGTCAAGGACGCCATTCCCGGCGCCGGCGTAAAGAAGGGTGACGTCGTCAAGTGCGTCGTCGTTCGCGTGAAGAAAGAAAAGCGTCGTCCCGACGGTTCGTACATCAAGTTCGATGAGAACGCTGCTGTGCTCATCACTGACAACCTGCTGCCTCGTGGCACGCGCATCTTCGGCCCAGTTGGCCGTGAACTGCGTGACAAGAAGTTCATGCGAATCGTTTCACTCGCCCCGGAGGTGTTGTGATGAAAATCCGCAAGGGCGATCGCGTCCAGGTGCTGTCCGGCAAGGACCGCGGCAAGACCGGTACCGTCACTCGATCCATTCCTGAAAAGGGAAAGGTCATCGTCGACGGTGTCAACATTGCCAAGAAGCATCAGAAGCCTGTCAGCCAGACCAACACCGGCGGCATCATCGACAAAGAAATGCCGATTCCGGCATCGAACGTCGCCATCGTGTGCAACTCATGCGGCAAGCCGACTCGTGTCGGTTATCGCTTCGAACCCGATGGCACCAAGGTCCGGATCTGCCGCAAGTGTGAAGGAGACCTCGCATGAGCACCGCAATTGCGACCATTCCCCGACTGAAGACCCGCTACAACGATGAGATCCGTGGCCAACTGAAGGACACGCTCGAACTCGGCAACATTATGCAGGTCCCGCGTTTCGAGAAGATCGTGATCAACTCTGGCGTCGGCAAGGCCCTCGTTCAGTCTTCGCTGATCGATGGCGCTGTGCGCGACCTCGAACTGATTACCGGCCAGAAGGTCATTGTGACCAAGGCCAAGAAGTCCGTCGCTGCTTTCAAGCTGCGTGAAGGCAATGCCATCGGCGTGAAGGTCACTCTTCGCGGCGATCGCATGTGGGAATTCTTCGACCGGCTCATCAGCCTGGCGATTCCCCGCATCCGCGATTTCCGTGGGTTGTCTCCGAAGTCCTTCGACGGACACGGCAACTACACCTTTGGTCTTCCCGAACAGCTCATGTTTCCGGAAATCGATTACGACAAGATCGACGCCCCCCGTGGCTTCGACATCACAATCGTGACCACTGCCAAGACCAATGCCGAGGGCAAAGCCCTGCTCGATGCTTTCGGCTTCCCGTTCAAGCGTGAGGGGCAGCAGTAATGGCCAAAAAGGCGCTCGTTAATAAGCAACGTCGCACCCCGAAGTTCAAGGTGCGGGCATATTCCCGTTGCCAGAAGTGTGGACGGCCACGTGCCGTGTACCGCAAGTTCCAGCTGTGTCGTATTTGCTTACGCGAACTCGGACACGCTGGCGAAATTCCTGGTCTCAAAAAGGCCAGCTGGTAGGGGAGGCGACGACATGACAATGACAGACCCCATCGCCGACATGCTCACCCGCATCCGCAACGCGAACACCGCGATGCACGATGAAGTACGCATGCCCTCATCCAAGGTGAAAGAAGCACTCGCCAAACTCCTCCTGTCCGAGGGTTATATCGAGAGCTTCACCATCGCTGACGATCCGAACCGTCCCGGTTCAGTTCTCACCGTCACCATGAAGTACTCGCCCGAACGCAAGCGTGTCATCTCTGGTGTCAAGCGCGTGTCGAAGCCGGGCCTCCGCGTCTACATCAAGGCCGACAAGATCCCTCGGGTTCTCGGTGGCCTCGGAGTCGCCGTCCTGTCCACCAGTCAGGGTCTGATGACCGACCGTGAGGCGCGTAAGCGTCGCATGGGCGGCGAGATCCTGTGTTTCGTTTGGTAAGGGGCTGACATGTCACGAGTAGGACGCGCTCCTATCCCGGTACCTGCTGGCGTTGAGGTTTCAATCGCTGGTCAGCACGTCACCGTGAAGGGTTCCAAAGGAACACTTGAACGCGACATTCCCGGTGAGATCACCATCCGTCAGGAAGGCACAGAACTCATCGTCGAACGTCCCAACGACGAACGTCAGAACCGTGCGCTGCATGGTCTCGTCCGTTCGCTAGTGAACAACATGGTCGTTGGTGTGAGCGAAGGCTTCATCAAGGAACTTGAAATCATTGGTGTCGGTTACCGCGCCACAGCGAAGGGCGACACTGCGATCGACCTTGCTCTTGGTTTCAGCCATCCCGTGAGCGTTGTTGCTCCGGCTGGCATCACTTTTGAGGTTCCTGTCCCAACGCAGATTTTCATCAAGGGAACCGATAAGGAAACTGTCGGCCAGGTAGCCGCAGACATCCGTGCAATCCGTAAGCCCGAGCCTTACAAGGGCAAGGGCGTCCGGTACAAGGGCGAGTACGTCGTCCGCAAAGCCGGCAAGGCAGGTAAGTAGGCATGAGCGACAAGGCACAGCAAAAGCGCGACGCGCGGATCCGCCGTCACCGTCGAGTTCGCAAGCAGGTGCGTGGCACCGCAACGCGTCCGCGTCTGGCGGTCTACCGATCCAATCGTCATATCAATGCACAGATCATCGACGACATCAGCGGTCGCACAATTGTTGCTGCATCGTCCGTCGAGACCGGTGTCATCACTGGTGGCACCAGCAACATCGCCGCCGCAACCGCAGTGGGCAAGCTCCTCGCTGAGCGCGCCAAGGCTGCTGGTATCGACAAGGTCGTCTTCGATCGTGGTGGTTTCCTCTACCACGGTCGTGTCGCCGCAGTTGCCGATGCCGCCCGAGAAGCTGGACTGGAGTTCTGATGGCCCTCAACGCTGACGCTCTCGCACTTCGCGAGTCACGCGTGATCAACATCAACCGAGTTGCCAAGGTCGTCAAGGGCGGTCGTCGATTCTCGTTCACCGCTCTCGTGGTGATCGGTGACGGTGCCGGCCACGTTGGTCTCGGTTACGGCAAGGCCAAGGAAGTTCCACTGGCCATTCAAAAGGGCACCGAAGAGGCTCGCAAGAACCTATTCAAGGTGCCGTTGGCCGGATCAACCGTGACTCATCCCATCGTCGGACGTATGGGTGCCGGACGCGTGCTTATTCAGCCCGCTGCTCCTGGTACCGGTGTGATCGCTGGTGGTGCTGCACGCGCCATTCTCGAAGAAGCTGGCATCCACGACGTTCTGTGCAAGTCGCTTGGTTCCTCGAATCACATCAACGTGGCTCGCGCAACCATCGCTGGCTTGCAGGGACTCAAGGATCCCAACGAGGTCGCTCGACTTCGCGGCCTTGCTCCTGAAGAGTTTGTTCCCAAGGGCATGCTCGAAGCATTCAAGCTTTCCGAGCGTGGCCCGCACGTCCCCAATGAGGTCGCGTGATGGCAGAACTTAAGGTCACTCAAATCAAGTCGTCGATCGGCACCAAGCCCAAGCACCGCGGAACGCTCCGTGCCCTTGGTCTTCGTGGCATTGGCAAGACCAACACCCTTCCCGACCGTCCTGAAATCCGCGGCATGATCGCTCGTGTCCCGCATCTCATTACTGTCGAAGAGGTCGAGCCCGGCTCGACCAGCAAGTGAGGACATCGTGAAGATTCATGATCTCAAGCCCGCTGAGGGCTCCAACCGTCGCCGTAAGCGCGTCGGCCGCGGTATTGGTGGCAAGGGCGGCAAGACCGCAGGCCGCGGTACCAAGGGCCAGAGCGCGCGAACGACCATTCCCGCTCGTTTCGAGGGTGGTCAGAACCCGCTGCACATGCGTGTCCCGAAGCTTCGCGGTTTCAACAACCCCTTCCGCGTTGAATACCAGGCGATCAACCTCGACACCATCCACGAGTCAGGTCTCGATATTGTCGATCCGGTCTCGCTTCTGGGTAAGAGCCTCGTTGGTAAGGGCTCGCTCGTGAAGGTGCTTGGTCGTGGAGAACTTTCACGTCCCGTCACCGTGCGTGCGCATGCAGTCTCAAAGTCGGCCGAAGCGGCAATCACCGCAGCAGGCGGCACCGTTGAAATCATTCCTTTGCCATGGGGCGATCGTCGTCCTCCCGCAAAGGGAAATCAGTTCACAAACCGCTGACGATCGTTGAAGAACTGCTGGCCTCATAGCCGGCGGTAGGAGTGACCTCGGTGCTCACCAACCTGAAGAACATCTTCAAGGTCCAGGACCTTCGTAACAAGGTTCTGTTCACGTTCCTGATGATCGCCCTGTATCGACTGGGCGCTCATCTCCCCGTTCCCGGAATCGACACCGCTGCGCTTAAGGAGTTGAAGTCGCAAGCCGACTCAGGCGGCGTGCTCGCGTTCTTGAAGTTGTTCTCCGGCGGTGGACTCACAAACTTCGCGATTTTTGCGCTCGGCATCATGCCGTACATCACTGCTTCGATCATCATGCAGATTCTCGGTGTTGTTATTCCCAAACTTGAGGAATGGCAGAACCAGGGTGCAGTTGGTCAGCGCAAGATCACGCAGTGGACCCGCTATGTCACCATGGGGATTGCGATTCTGCAGGCGACCGGTCTGGCCTATCTGTTCCATAACGGCGGTGGTGGACTCACTCAAGGCAACACTTCCGGTCTTGACCTCATCCCCGATTTCACTGTCGGGCGCGTCCTTCTCATTGTGTTAACGCTCACCACCGGCACCGCACTCCTCATGTGGATCGGCGAACTCATGACGCAACGAGGAATCGGAAACGGTATGTCGTTGCTCATTTTTGCGTCGGTTGTTTCTCTGCTGCCTAGCCAGATGGCCACTATCAAAGCCAATGGCGGCTGGATTGCTGTTGGCATGGTGCTTCTTGGATACGGATTCATAACGGTGGCAATCGTCTATGTCGAACAGGGCCAGCGCCGTATCCCTGTGCAGTTCGCGAAACGCGTCGTTGGTCGTCGCCAGTACGGCGGCCAGAGCACCTATATCCCGCTCAAGGTCAACCAGTCGGGTGTTATCCCGATCATCTTCGCCAGTTCGGTCTTGTATCTCCCGCAGTTGCTGAGCTTTGTGCTTCCGACCGACGGATGGGGCAAAACAGTGCAGGACTGGGTGAACTCAAACCTGGTGAACCCAAGTGCTCCGATCCACTTGATCATCTTCGGTCTTTTGATCATTGGTTTCGCCTACTTCTATACAGCCATCACCTTCGATCCGGTGAAGCAGGCCGATCAGCTTCGTAAGCAGGGTGGGTTCATCCCCGGCATTCGTCCCGGTCCCCAGACCGAGCGCTATCTGGCCAAGGTGCTTTCTCGCATCACACTTCCAGGAGCGCTCTTCATTGCCGCCATCGCTCTTGTTCCCTCTTACATCCTGACCTCATATCTCCCCGGCACGCAGGTGTCGTTCACTGGTATCTCGATCCTTATCGCCGTGGGTGTTGCCCTCGAGACGATGAAGCAGATCGACAGCCAGCTGATGATGCGTAACTACGAAGGATTCCTGAAGTAATGACTGCTCGTCTGCTCATCTTCGGACGGCAGGGGGCGGGCAAGGGCACACAGTCCGAGCGGCTTTCAGCGCATTACGCAACGCCACATATCTCCACTGGCGACATGTTGCGCGCCGCGGTAGCTGCTGGCACTCAGCTGGGCATCGAAGCCAAAGCCGTGATGGATGGTGGCGGTCTCGTCTCTGACGAAATCATTCTTGGTGTTGTCGAAGCACGGCTCGCCGAAGCCGATGTCAAGGCAAACGGATTTCTTCTTGACGGCTTTCCGCGCACGGTTGTGCAAGCAGAAGGCATGGCGAAGTTTGCAACAATTGATGTTGCAATCGATCTCGTTGTTCCCGAAGAGGTTGTGCTCGAGCGCATTTCTTCGCGTCGCGTGTGCGCAAAATGCGGAGCGATTTACTCCGTTGCGGCACCGCCCTCAACGGAGTGGGTCTGCGACAAGTGTGGCGGCGAAGTTCAGCAGCGCGCCGATGACACTCCCGAATCAATTGCGAAGCGACTTGCTGCGTACACGTTAGAAACCCAGCCAACCATTGATTTTTACTCAGCGTCAGGTTTGCTGGTTGGTGTTGATGGTCTCGGAACTCCCGACGAGATTTTCGCACGTCTCTTGGGCGCTATCGACGCTCAACTTTCAAAGTAGAAGCGCGAAAGCCAACGATCATGAAAGCGCGATCGAAAGATGAACTGCGCCACATGCGAGCCGCTGGTCGCGTTGTTGCGGAGATGCATGAAAAAATTCGCGCCGCGATTCGTCCAGGCGTGACGACTTCCGATCTCGATGTAATTGGCCGCAAAGTGATCGACAGCAGGGGAGCATCTTCGAATTTCCTCGGCTATCACGGCTTTCCAGCGGTGATCTGTGCGTCGCCGAACGATGTGATCGTTCACGGCATCCCCGGCCCGATTGTTTTGAATGAGGGCGACATCATTTCGGTGGACTGTGGCGCGGTGGTTGAGGGATGGCATGGCGACGCGGCGTTCACCGCCGGCGTGGGCACGATTTCCGTCGAGGCCGCGAGACTGATCTCGGTCACCGAGGCCTCTCTTGCCGCAGGCATCGCTGCGATGGTCGATGGCAACACTCTCGGCGACATAGGCGCCGCTGTGCAGGCAGTAGTCGAGGCGGCGGGTTTCTCTGTCGTTCGTGACTATGTCGGCCACGGAATCGGTCGTCGCATGCACGAGGCTCCCGAGGTGCCCAATTACGGGGTGGCCGGCAAGGGTGGAAAGCTGAAGACGGGGATGACTCTGGCGGTAGAGCCCATGGTCACCATCGGCAAGGCCGAGACCTTCCTTACTGAGGACGGCTGGACCGTGCTTTCGGCCGACGGGTCCTGGGCCGCCCATTTTGAACACACCATCGCTATTGGTCCTAATGGGCCGGAAATTTTGACCCAGATCTAACGGCGTCGGGCCCTGGAAATCCAGCATTTGGAGCCAGCGGGCCTGACCGGTAGGGTCTTCAGTCCGCCCTCGTCCGGGAACCCGCCTTTGCGCGGTCCTGAGCAGGGGTTTTCAGATCCAACACACAGGAGTCAGTGTCCTGGCTAAGCCCAAGGAAGACGCGATCGTTCTGGAAGGAACGGTCACCGAGCCGCTGCCGAACGCCATGTTCCGCGTCGAACTCGAAAATGGCCACAAAGTGTTGGCCCATATCTCTGGGAAAATGCGGATGCATTACATC
>JAEMTX010000260.1 GCA_016462055.1 Acidimicrobiia bacterium
AGGGGGTATTCATGACCACGATGCCACGTGAAGTGGCATGCGCCACATCAATCCGGTCTGTCCCGGCACCAAGCCGTGCGATCGCACGAACACGGGTCATCGCGTCGATGACCGGAGCCGGGATATATGTGCCCACAACACTGACGATGTCAGCTTCCGCCACATGCGGAATAATCTGGTCTGGGCTCGTTCCGGCAACGGTCGTGAGCGTCCAACCTCGCGACTCAATCTGTTTCACTTCGTGCGAGCCGGGCGAAAAAATCGGCCCAGTAAGGCGAAGTATCTGAGAGGCCGCTGGCCTGCCGATGGTCACAACGCCTACCCCTTCGTCGCCCCGGCGGTGATCCCGCCGACAAACCGGTCCATGAAGAGGAAATACAACAAAGCGACCGGAACCGACGCCAGGGTGGAAGCCGCCATGAGGGGCCCCCAGAAGTAGATATCCGACCTAGCGAACGCGCTCATCACGCCATTCGTGAGAAGACGGTTTTCCTCGCCTCTAACAAAGGCTAGCGAATACAGCAACTCATTCCAGGAAAGCGTGAACGAAAAGATCGCTGCAGTCAGGATCCCGGGCCAAGCCATAGGCAGTGTGACCCGAATGATCGCACCAATCCGGCTAGCTCCGTCAATCATTGCGCACTCCTCTGGCTCTACAGGAACATTGGAGAAGTAGCCACTTAGGAGCCAAGTACAAAATGGAATGAGGAATGTTGGATAGGTGATCATCAATGCGGGCAGGCCACCAAGCAGGTTCCAGTCATTCAGGATTTGAGCGAGCGGGACGAAGAGCAACCCTTTGGGCGCGAGGTACGTGACAAACACGATCACACTTGCCGCAGTGACACCCCGGAACTTCAGGCGGGCAATCGAATAACCAGCCATGATTGACACAATGACTGACAGCACTGTCGTGACAGTGGAAACGAGCATCGTATTTCTCAGCCATATGAAGAACCGCGGTGTCTTGAACAATGTCTGATAGTTTGCAAGGCTCGGGTTCTTTACCCAGAGCAGGTTGCCTGTGAAGTCAAAGATTTCCTTCTCAAACTTAAGTGATGTAATAAATCCCCAATAAAATGGAAACAACAAAAGAAAACTAACAAAGAGAAGGAGCAAGTAAAAAGGAACTTCGCCCCGCAGTCGGCGGAGCGCCACTGCAACCAGTCCTTGGCGCCGTTTGAGCTGAATGGCTGTACTTTCGGCCATCACGACACTCCCTGACGTTGCCGCACTTGTAGTAGAGAGACGACCACGAGGATTGCGAGCAGCGGGAACATGGTCATGGAGACCGCCGCACCGAGACCAATCAATCCGGACGAGAGCGATAGCGTGTAGGCCGTCACGGCAAACATGGTCGTCGCGTCATTCGGCCCACCACGGGTGAGCAAGAACGGCAGGTCAAAGTCTCCAAGGGTCCCGATCGTGGAGATAAGCGCGACGACCCCGACAACCGGCACGATTAGTGGGAATGTAATGCTCCAGAATGTGCGCCAGGGCGTGGCGCCATCGACCCGAGCCGCCTCGAGCAACTCGTCCGGAACGGCCTGCATTGCAGCAAGGAAGCTGATCCCGAAGAACGGGACCCCACGCCACACATTGACCATGATGAGCGATGCCATCGCGGTATTGCCGTCTGTCAGGAAGGGGATGGGCTTCGAGAGAAGCTTCCACTTCACCACCAAGACCTCGTTGATCACGCTGAATGCCGGATCAAACAGCCACCACCAGATCAGCGTGCTGAACACGGTCGGGATGATCCAAGGCAGCAGGAGCAATGCCTTGGCGAGACGCTGGCCGACAAATGGCCGGTTCAGCATGACTGCTACCCCAAGACCACCCACAAACTTAAACACCAATGCAACCAGGGTGTAATACATTGAGTTCCAGATAGTCTTCCAGAATAAGTCTGTTGACGCGAGCTTCGTATAGTTCTCCCAGCCAACAAACGTTGCCGGTCCGCCGATTCGCTTGCTTGTAAAACTAAGGAATACGGCATACACAAACGGGTACGCCATGAGCAGCGCGAGGATGATGAACCCAGGCGCGAGCAGGATATAACCCAGAGATTCATCACGGTGGAAGAGGGTGCCCCACCGCATGCCGGATGTTCTGGCACGTGCATACACGACTGGTGTGGGGTCGTGGGGCGCAACCGGCGTGACAGTCATTCGTGGCCCCCTTCGGGGTCATGGGCTTGTGGTCGTGCGACGCTTTCGGCACGAGTTTCATGCGAACCAGAAGAACGGAAAACTGGAACTTGCCGTACCTCAGGCCGAGATGCGTTCGGTGCCAGGTTGGCATTGCCATTCGGCACCGAACGATTTGCAGCGGGCTGCGGGCACCCTTCCGGTTAGCTCAGCTTCTTGAGATCGTCAATCTCTTTCATGGTGTCGGCAAGTGCCTGC
>JAEMTX010000261.1 GCA_016462055.1 Acidimicrobiia bacterium
TGCACGCCAGCTGTTGCATTGTTGGTGCGCGATCGCGCAGGTCGGTTCTCGACCTTTGCGGCACTCGGGTCTTCGCTTGCAGCAATCGTCGGGCTCACTGTCGCCGCCGGGGGAGAAGGAGTCAACGCGGTGACTTGGGCCGGTGCAGCGATCGCCGTTGGGTTTGTCGCTGTTGAGGTAATCGGACTTCGTACTTCTGAGCTCGCCGTAGAAGATGGACTCAATCCCACGACAATTGTTTCGTCAACAATGATCAGTGGAAGCATCCTTCTCCTTCCCCTCGGTCTGATCTTTGGCACTTTGCAACAACCGTGGACGATTTGGGGTGCTTTGGCCGCAGCGCTCGCCGTTGCGCTCTTCGGCACTGTCGGGCGCGTGCTGCGAACCGCGGCGCTGCCCGCTGCTGGGGTCACCGCGGTCGCCGCCAGTTCCCAGATCAACGCTCTGTTCACTGCGCTCGGCGGGGTGTTGTTGCTTAATGATTCGGTGACTCCCGTGAGCCTGGTGTGCACCGTGCTGGCTGCTGCTCTCGGGGCCACGGCGGTAGTGGCCGCAGCTCGCTGGCGGCTTTCTCGCACGCCCGATCTCGGCCTCGCGTTGGATTCCTGACGCTCGGATGAAACACTGTCGCCATGCCGATGCGTGAAGAATGCAAGCAGTACGAAAGTCGCAGTTACGCCAATGGTGAGACCGTTCGAAAGTGCAATCTCGACCTTGCCCCCGAAGCGCCTTGGCGATGCCCAGAGAATTGTTCCAAGTTCGAACTGCGCCTTGTTGATGTTGATTGGAGCCATGGATCGCTGATCGCCCCTCCTGTTCCCCCTGAACCCGAAGGCGAAGCAATCGCCGAAGTGCTCGATGAGGCCGAAGACATCGTCAACGCCGTAGGTCCGCAGATCCTCGCTGAACTCGAAGCCGAGCAGAAGAAAGCCAATAGCCGGATGGGTCGACTGAAGCGGAAATTTCGCCGTTCCTAGACTGGCCGTAATTTCTCCTATGCGGGTAGGATTAATCCCGTGTCTTCCCCCCAATGGCTTGTTGATAAACGTTCCGCGGCTGTCCATACGGACCAGTTCGCCATGCCTTCTTCCGAAGAAGAGGTCTGGCGCTACAGCCGCGTTGCCGACGTCGATCTGAGCCAGTGGGCCATTGTCAGCGATCGGTCCGAGGGTGTGCCCGCTGAAGCCGCTGCGCTTCTCGAATCGCTCGGCCAGCTCTCCGGAGCGGTGGTTGTTCGCAACGGCGCTGTTGTTGTGTCTCGACTTGACGAAGCGCTTGTCGCGAAGGGTGTGTACGTCGGCTCGTTAGTCGACGGCCCCGATGCGCAGACTTCGCTTGGCGTTGTGGCCGATGGCGGCCCCGATGTCTTTGGGCGTCTCAACGATGCCAACTTCCTCGATGGCGTGCTCATTCATGTGCCCGCCGGAGTCACGGTTGAAGCACCGATCGCCATTATCGATTGGATCGATATCGATGGTTCGGCTGTTTACCCCCGCCTTGTTGTGCGGGTCGGCGCCGATGCTGATGTGCGCATTCTCGACTGGCATGGTTCAGCCGATATCGCAGCTTTGGTTTCTCCGCTTGTTGAACTCGATGTCGATCGCGCCGGACGCTTGTCCTACGGAAACGTGCAAATGCGCGGTCCGCGTGTTTGGCAGATCGCCTCACAGGTCAGCCGTGTGCTCAACGACGGCACATTGACCTCATCGCATGCCGGGCTTGGTTGCGACTACGGCCGCATGCGCACCGATTGCGAGCTCATAGGCCGTGGTGCAACGGGAAATCTCAGCGCCGTCTACTTCGGTACCGGTTCGCAAACGCTTGATTTCCGCACCTTTCAGCACCATGCGGCGCCTGATACGAACTCCAACCTTCTGTTCAAGGGCGCCGTTGGCGGGCAGTCACGCTCGATCTACACCGGCCTCATTCGTGTTGAGAAAGACGCTCGTGGCACGAACGCTTTCCAGACCAATCGCAATCTGAAACTTTCCGACACTGCGTGGGCTGAGTCAGTGCCGAATCTCGAAATTGAAACCAACGATGTGAAGTGCAGCCACGCATCCACGGTTGGTCCGGTTGATGAAGAACAGGTCTTCTACCTGGAAAGTCGTGGCGTGCCGACCGAAATCGCTGAGCGATTGATTGTTGCCGGATTCTTCGACGAAGTTCTTGAAGAGTTCCCGGTCGCTGCTGCAGTGGCGTTGATTGCTGCCGCAATCGATGAACGACTTGATGCAGGAGTGAACTCATGACGCTTGAACGTGTTTGTTCCGTCCAGGATGTTCCCGATGGCGAGGTACGACGTTTCGACTTCGGATCTGTGCGTATCGCTCTCGCCCATATCGGCGGCGCGTTCTACGCCATTGGTGATCGCTGCACCCATCTCGACGTCTCACTCTC
>JAEMTX010000076.1 GCA_016462055.1 Acidimicrobiia bacterium
GTCATTGCCTGGACAATCCTCAACCTGATCAGCAATCCCGCTGAAATGATGAAGTTGCGAAATGGCGCCGACCTCACTGTCGCTGTCGAGGAAATGATTCGCTACGTCACGCCGATCCACAACATGTGTCGCGTCGCAAACGTCGACGTCGAAGTCAATGGCGTCACCATCCCGAAGGGCAACCAAGTTGTGCTCATGTACTCGTCAGCCAACCGCGACGAAAAGTACTTTGATCGGCCCGAGGAATTCCTCGTCGATCGCACGCCGAACAACCACATCGCATTCGGCTTCGGCACCCACTTCTGCTTGGGCGTATCACTCGCTCGTCTCGAGATCCATGTGTTTTTCGAAGAACTTCTTCGTCGCACCTCGGGCTGGAAGTTGACGGGTGGCACGGCGCCCGTCGAAATGGCAAACGCGTTCGTGCGCAGTATCGAGTCGGCTCATGTCGACTTCGACTTCATCACATGAGTATCGATCCAGCAGAAGTTCCGCTGCCGATCCCCGCCGATATCGATTTCGAGCTCATGGCCCTCTACATGGGTTACCGAGGCGTCACCTCGGACTGAGGCCCGCGTCAGCCGATGGCCAAGACTCGCGGGACGATCGAACCGCAGACAGAGATACCATCCGGTATGCACAACCGATCGGTTGATGCCAGTGCTTTGGAGGGACCATGGAACGGCTCGCTATAGATCTTCTCGCCCCTGAGCTCTACGGAGGCGACCCGTACCCCACCTACGCCTGGATGCGCGCCAACGAACCGGTCTACTGGGACCAAGCCAACGAACTTTGGGGAATCGCTCGCTACGACGACATCGTCGACATCGAGAAGCGCAAAGACGTCTTCATCAATTCCGATTCGGAAAAGGGCGGCTACCGGCCAAACCTTCCCGCCGATAACGCCATCATCGGCCTCGACGACCCCCTCCACATGAAGCGCCGCAACATGGTTTCTCGTCGGTTCACTCCCCGTGCTGCAAGCGCATGGGAAGACGACATCCGCGGCAAAGTCACCAAACTTCTTGACGCAGTGCGCGACAACGGCGGATCCGCCGAAGTCATTAACGAAATGGCTGCACCCCTGCCCGCAATGATGATCGGCAAACTTCTCGGATTCGAAGAAGAAGACTGGCCCAAGTTGAAGCATTGGTCCGAGACCACCATTGCTCTTGGTGGCGGCCCTCGATATTTCAACGACGAGGGAATGATCTCGGCGATGGAATTCGCGGGTGCTGCTGCGGAACTTTTTGAAGCAAAGAAGTCCTGCCCAGCCGACGATATTTTCTCGTTCTACACAACCGCTGAAATCAATGGTTGTCCGTTCGATCCCAACGATGCAATCGCAGACGCGCTATTGCTCCTTGATGGCGGTGCCGAGACCACGAGAACTGTCATTGCCTGGACAATCCTCAACCTGATCAGCAATCCCGCTGAAATGGCGAAGTTGCGCAACGGTGCCGACCTCACTGTCGCTGTCGAGGAAATGATTCGTTACGTCACGCCAATCCACAACATGTGTCGCGTTGCGAAGGTTGACGCCGAAGTCAACGGCGTGACCATTCCAAAGGGCAACCAGGTTGTGCTGATGTACTCGTCAGCAAATCGGGACGAAGCCCACTTCGACCGACCGGAAGAATTTCTTGTGGATCGCACACCGAACAACCACATTTCGTTTGGTTTCGGTACGCACTTCTGTCTCGGTGCATCGCTTGCCCGACTGGAAATTCGAGTGTTCTTCGAAGAACTCCTCCGACGCACATCAGGGTGGAAACTCACCCCAGGGACCAAGCCCGTCGAGATGGCGAATGCATTCGTTCGCGGTATTGAATCGGCCCATGTCGATTTCGAGTTCATCGCATGACCACCGACCCCACGGAAGTGCCTCTGCCCATCCCGGGCAAAGAGGTTCGGTTCCGTCACATGGACGATCCCGATGTTCCGTGGCAAATGGTTCGAGCTCAACAGAACGCCGACGGTTCGACCGCATACGTGCGTGAGAAATGGTTCGCGTTCAGTCCCGATCCGCAGTATCTCTCGCTCTATGCCGAATATGACCCGGGGATGATGGTTCGTCGCCACGGCCACTACTCGCCGCATATCGTCTTCATCATCGACGGCGGACTGTGGTTTGGCGATCGCTGGTGCCCAGCAGGCACCCATGTCGAACTTCCATTTGGTGCTGCGTTCGGCCCCATCCGTGCCGGCGATGACGGTGCGAAGTTGTACGAGGTCATGATGGGTGACCCGCGTTCGTGGGGAGATCAACCCGAGGTCTACGAAGCAGCATTGGAAGAGCACGGCGTAACGCCGTTGCCCGACCCGCCTCTCGACTTCCCTGATTGGTTATCTGACCTTCGCGCCCATTGGGCACCCGCCGCCGAAGGCGACTGAACCACTAAAGCACTAGGGCCAGAGCGGTTCGTCGTCGCGGAAGCCGACGTCCTCGCCCCACTGATTACGGAACGACACATCGTGCGCCGGCTGGCGCGTAGCGACGCCCCACTTGCCCGTGGGATAGCCGAGCGACACACAGCCCAGCATGTTCCAGCCTTCGTCCTTCGGAACTCCGAGGATGTCGAGCACCTCGTCGTTGTGAAACACGAGCACCTGTGTAAGCGAGGTGCCAACACCTTCGGCGCGAGCGGCAAGTTGCGCATTCCAGAGTGCGGGGTAGACCGAGGAACCACTGGGATCGTGCTGAGCGAAACCGAACATATAGAGCGGCACCATTTCGAAGTTGTCAGCCAACCATTGCGCTGACTTCTGCACACGGAGCATCGACTTCGACTCTTCAAGTTCTGGCGCAGCGTGAGCGGCGTCGAGACGATCCTTGTAATACGAACCCCACAGCACCGACATTGCTTGGCGATAGATCGGACCGAGTCTTGCCTTTACGTCGGGATCGTCGACAAGAAGGAATCGCCAGTTCTGCGTGTTGCCACCGCTCGGGGCGCGAACAGCAGCGTCCATGATGCGAGCCTGTACGTCCATCGGTATCGGATCGGGCTTGACCCGACGCATTGCTCGAGTCGTGTAGAGCGCTTCACGAATATCCATATGAATCAACCTTCCTTGGCGGCCAAAACGGCCTTATGCAGTTCGAGAACGAGAGCCTCGAATTCAGCGCATTCGTCGGTTGACAATGAATGCAACACGCGAGCCATAGCGAGATCGGTGCCGGCCTCGGCAACTCTCCATTCACTTTTCGACGAGTCGTCGACCGGAATTGCTGCCGCGTCCCACCCAAAGATCGGAGCCATTCCCGGCGAATGCACCACAACGGCTTCGGCTGGTGAGAGTCCCATAGCGAGAACCGCACCGCCGTGAAGACCACCACGTAGTTCGCGCATCGCGTTGAGGTAATGCTGCGCTCGCGCCTTCGGTCGGTCGCTACCTGGAACTGGCAGCGACCGCCAACCGGCGAACAGTGCCGCGCCGGCAGGAGATGCGGCGTCAGACACCTTTGCCGCGAGTTCTGAAAAACGATCGAGCGAGTCGAGATAAGGAAGATGCGTGTCGCCATAGGCGTGACAGAGGTCCGCCCATTCACCTGCGGCCTTGGCCGGATCCATCACCTTGCGAGCAAGTTCCCATTGCGTCTTCACCTGCTCGGGGCTCCAAAAAAAGAACGCCGATGAAACAACGTCGGGAGTGGTGTCACCGAGAACTCCGCCGCGACCAAGCACATAAAAATCGATGCCCGAGAATCCGAGTTCGGCACCACGGGCGTAGGTGGCGCCGTCCATCATGAACGCTCCGCCCATTTCGCCGATTGGCCTGGCGATCACTTTGGCGGTTTCAACGTGAGTCATGTGTTCTTCCCCTCCTGAAGTTTCTGTGGGCGCGCATGCCCTTCAGACCTGCGAACCCTACGCCCTCGTGAGGAAATGGTCATCCCGGTCTGGGCCGGTGTTACCGTTCCACGGTCCGAACTTCAAGGGGGAACCATGGCCGACGAGCAACCGCAGCGAGGCGTAAAGCAGCGCAACAAGATCGTGATGAGCCCCGAGGAAATCGATGAGTTCCTCAAGGGTCGACGCTCGATGACAATGTCGACGATCAATCCCGATGGAAGCATCCACTCAATTGCGATGTGGTACGGCTTCCTTGAAGGCTGCATCGGCATTGAGTCGAAGGCCAAGGCTCAGAAAGTTATGAACCTGCGCCGTAACCCCAACCTCACCATGCTGGTTGAAGATGGCGAGACCTACGAAACCCTTCGTGGCGTAACGCTCATCGGCAAGGCCGAGATCATCGACGACCCAGAGCGCATGTTCGAACTCGGCATCAGCGTGTTCGACCGCTACATGGCGCCATATACCGAAGAGATGAAGGGTGCGGTCGAGATGATGCTGCACAAGCGCGTTGTTGTGAAGCTCAATGTTGAGCGCACCATTTCTTGGGACCACCGCAAACTTGGCGGCGGTTACTAAACCTTCCGATCAATAATCGGAGACTGAGCGTTCAAGAAGGTCGGCGAACTCAGCGCGTGCGGCCGCACGTCGTTCGGGAAGATGTTCGCTCGGCCAGTCACCCTCAGCCGGCGAATAGTCCTTCAAGACTTCGCGAGCAACCGTGAACTTGTGTACCTCGGTCGGTCCGTCGGCGATCCCCATCGTGACCGAAGCCATAAGCATGTTCGCCAGCGGCATTTCGTTTGAAACACCAAGAGCTCCATGCAATTGCATCGTGCGTAACACCGCTTCACGGTAGACCTTCGGCGTTGCGACCTTCACTGCCGCAATTTCCTTACGCGCAGCGTGCCCGCCCTTTTGGTCGACAACCCATGCCGCATGCAGCACCTGAAGTTTGAATTGCAGAAGTTCGATGAAGGAATCGGCGATCTTTTCTTGGGTCGCTTGTTTGCGGGCCAAAAGTTCACCCTGTGTCGTGCGACTAAGAGCTCGCTCGCACAACATGTCAAGACAGCGCGACACAGCGCCAACCGTGCGCATGGCGTGATGCAAACGCCCGCCACCAAGGCGGGTCTGAGCGATCGTGAATGCTTGTCCTTCGCCACCGAGAAGATTCTCGGCTGGAACACGAACGCTGTTGTAGCGAACGTAGGCATGCCCACCGTGACCTTCTGCTTCTTGACCGACGCCTACATTGCGAACAACTTCGATCCCTGGCGAGTCGGCCGGCACGAGAAACATCGATGCGCCTTTGTGCACCACAACGTCGGGGTCAGTAATCACCATGACAATCAAGAACGTGGCATAACGAAGCGATGATGCGAACCACTTCTCGCCATCGATGACCCATTCATCACCATCACGCACAGCGCTGCACTTAAAGACTCCGGGATCAGCACCACCCTGAGGTTCAGTCATCGAATAACACGAAGAAATACGGCCGTCGAGCAGTGGCTCGAGATACTTGGCCTTCTGCTCCGGAGTTCCGTAGTGGGCGATGATTTCGGCATTGCCTGAATCGGGTGCCTGACTTCCGAACACCGTTGGTCCGAACTGTGAACGACCGAGAATCTCATTCATGTAGGCGAGTTGGACCTGCCCATAACCCTGGCCTCCGTATTCAGGAGTGAGGTGACACGACCACAGCCCGCGGTCTTTCACGATCTGCTGGAGTGGACGAATCGCTTCTTCGTAGAAAGCGCTGGCCTTGTTGTAGACCATTTCTTCGCCAGCGAATGCCAGGTCAAGAGGTTCAACCTCGGCCTTTACGAACTCACGAATCCAATCAAGCTGTTCTTGGAAGTTTGGATCGATGCTGAAATCGGCCATTGCGAATTCCCTCTCGTTAAAATCTGTTTATACGGTAGGTCCGGTTTGCGCATTCGGCGAAATGGGAGTCAATGCTCCCATTCGCATCGAAGCGAGGAGACCGACCGAAGATTGCACCCAGACGGAACCGCTCCGGGGTCGTCGCTGGCAAGTTTCAAACCAGGCAGACGATCCAAGATGACCTCGAGCGCAGCGAGCAACTGCTGTTTTGCCATATGGGTGCCCGGACAAAACTTGACCCCAAAGCCGAAGGTGAGAATATCGGCATCGGGTCGATCGATATCGAATTCATCGGGCCGATCGAAATGCGAAGGGTCGCGATTCGCCGACGCAACCCCGGCGAGGATCATTGACCCCGCTGGGATGTGCACTCCGCCGATTGTTCCGTCTCGTAATGCCATGCGAGGAAGAAGTGGAACCGGGGGTTCCCAACGCAGCAGTTCGCGCACGACCGACGGAAGAAGTTCTCGTTCGTTACTGATTCGCTCCAACAGCGCTGGTCGATGAAGCAAGGTCCACAACAAATTGCTCAACGCATCAGAAGTCGTTGTTGCCCCAACAGCGAACAGCAACCGGACATGCGAATGCACTTCCTCGTCGGTCAATGTCACCCCTTGGAACTCACCAGTGACGAGTTGAGAGATGACATCGGAACCAGGACGCTCGCGGCGTGCAGCAACCACAGGCGCGATCACTTCAGAAAGTTCGTCGGCCGCCCTGCGGGCCGCTTCCGGATTACTCGGTTCTGAGAGGATGGCCAGCGCCCACTCGCGCTGTCTATCTTCGAACCCTTCAGGTAATCCAAGTTTTCTGCTGATCGCCCAGAACGGAAGTCGGTTGGCGAAGTCACCTATGAGGTCAGCCTCACCCTTTCCAACAAGACCATCAATCAATTCATGCGCAAGCGGGGTGAGTTCTTCGTCGACGAATCGGACGGCGGCTCGTGAACGAAATGCTGGCGTAACCAGGCGCCGATAGATGTCGTGATCGGTGCCATCCATCGAGATGAATGTTCGACCAACGGTTTTCTCGAGTTGGTATTTATAAACCTCACCACCGGGAAACTCTTCGTTGGAAGCGAAGAACTCACGCAACGTGTCCCAACTCAAAATCACAAAGGTCGGCATCCCATAAAAAGTTGCTGGAGCGACATTGCCATACTCGGCCCGCAACGCTCTCAAGGTGTCGTGCAGTTGAGGCCCCGGAAGCGGATCAATAGCAATATCGATTACCGAGCCAACTGCGTCATTCTCAGTCATAGGTTTTCCCCCTTCATCCACGGTACCCAATGATCAGAAGACATGCCCCGCTCAAAGTGTCAGGATGACCTCTCTGAGCGGCAGATGACCGACTCTTCCCACGATGACAAAGGAATTCCATGAGCGACGGAGCGAAGTACGAACAACTGGTCCGCGACTTCTGTGATGCCTGGGCCGATGGCGACCACGACAAGGTGGTCGAGTACTTCACTGCCGATGGCGTGTACCACAACATCCCCGTCGATCCGATGGTTGGCCACGAGGCCATTCGCATGATGATCGAAGGCTTCACCGCCGGCCTCAAGGTCAAGATCTTCCGCATCGACAACATCCTTTCCAACGGCCCGATGGTCGTGACCGAGCGCGTCGACATTTTCGAAAAGGAAGACGGCGGCGAGATCGAACTACCCGTCCTCGGTATTTTTGAATTCGAGGGCGACAAGATCGCCAAATGGCGCGAGTACTTCGACCTCAATCAGTTCATGTCGCAAATGGGTTGACCGCTAATGGTCAACCAGCCAAGAACTTGAAGACGTCCGTGAACGCTGTCGCGTCTTGAGCGAAGAACCCATGTCCACCCTCGTAGACATGGAGTTCAGCATTTGGAATTCGATCAGCCATCGCTTCGCTATTGGAAAGTGGAGCGATGCCGTCGTAGCGACCTGCTCCGATAAACGTCGGTGCTGTGATTTGCTCGAGCCGATCCCACACGTCATGAGTGCTTCGTGCATTCAGTTGTTCGATCTCACCGCGTTCCGCTTCTGAGCCCGGTTTTGCTCCGTACTGACCACTAATGCCATCGACGAACAATCGATCTTCGGGATGCGTGTCAAGCCATTCGGGAGTGAACCGCGTATCCATAATCGTCATTGAAATTCCTGCTCGTTCCGCTTCGTCCATCGAACGGAGTTCATGAAGCGGATACGAGGAGCCGCCTGCCCCGCCAGGCGACGTGCAGAGCAATGCCAACCGCTCGACTCGCTCGGGAACGGTTACCGCAAACTCTTGCGCAACCATCCCGCCGAAACTGATTCCGATGACGTTGAACGTGTCCCAGCCAAGAAAATCAACAAGCGCAATCGCGTCAGCTGCATATTCCTTCATTGAATAGGGACCGGCGGGGATTTCTGTACGACCCAATCCGCGCTGGTCATGCAGCACAACATCGAATTGCGTTCCGAGCGCGTCGAACAGCGGCCGCATGCGTTCGATCGTTGAACCCGATCCGTTGAACATCAGCAGTCGAGGACCCTCGCCTGCTTGTTCCCAATGAAGTTCGATTCCATTCAAGTGTTCAGTAGGCATGTCACATTGGTTTCCACTCGGGCGCCCGCTTCTCGCGGAACGCTTCTCCAGCTTCGGTCATATTTCCGGTAAACGTTCCGAGAACCTGCGTGCGATTCTCGAGTTCCATTGCCGAACGAAGGCTCGGCGCGTCGAGGTTGGCCCACATGCCTACCTTGGTCATGCGTACTCCGTATTCAGAGTTGTCAGCGATCAAACCTGCAAGTTCAAGAGCGGTCGACTGGAGTTCGTCTGAACTTGTAACGCGATTCAGCACGCCGTACTCCCGCGCTTCGTCAGCGCTGAACCGACGGCCGGTCAGCATGAGCTCAGCGGCAATCGTGGGCCCACATATGCGAGGAAGCCAATAACTGGTTCCGAGATCACAAGAGGACAATCCAACACGGATGAAATGCGACGCAAAGAACGCGTCTTCGGTCGCAATTCGAAGATCGCAGGTCAGCGCCAGTGCAAGACCTCCACCGACAACTGCTCCATGGAGCGCAGCAATGACTGGTTGCGGGGTTTCGTGAATGGCAAGAACGACGTCCATCAGATGTTCCTGCA
>JAEMTX010000077.1 GCA_016462055.1 Acidimicrobiia bacterium
CAATAAGGGCATCGGCGTTCTCAACCAAACCAAGAACTGTCTCGACGCCGCCGGGGTTCTTGAGATCGACACCAATCGAGCGACGGCCGCGGTTCATGACGTCTTTCGGCGGTGTAGCGGGATCGCCGCCGTAAACCTGCCCAGCGCGATCGACGCGGATGATGTCGGCACCCATGTCAGCGAGCATCATCGCCGCGAACGGTCCTGGCCCAATACCGGCGATCTCAACGATTCGTACGCCCGCGAGAGGTCCCATAAAAACTGCTCCTTAACCTAGAAAGAAGTGGTTATGCGTTGGCACGAGCTGCAAGTGCAGTCACGTGTTCGATGATGGTCGCCCAATAGTGGCGGGGCACATCGTGACCCATATTTTCAAGAACGAGGAATTCACTGCCGCGCAAGCACTCTGCAGTGCGCTCACCACCACTGAGAGTTACGAGCGGATCGATATCTCCGTGAATCACAAGCGCGGGCACGTCGATGCCACGAAGGGCTTCCGAACGCGGTGGTGAGGTGACAATTCCGATGAGTTGCGCCGTGGCGCCTTCAGGGTGGAAACAACGATCAAACTGCCGAGCGTTGCGTTCGAGAATCCAATCGTCATCGAAATAGACCGGGCCGGCATACAACTGACCAATCCGAAGTCCAGCAGCGAGGTTTGCGTCGCGATCAGATTCTGCTGGCTCAAGCAGTGCCGCCACACATTCGTCGGTGGGCTGACCAACGTCGGGGTCACCGGTCGTTGACATGATCGACGTGAGAGAGGCGACGCGTTCCGGACAGTCGATTGCCATCTGTTGAACAATCATTCCGCCCATAGAAGCGCCCATGAGATTCACGCGATCAAGCCCAAGGGCATCGCAAAGTCCCAACGCGTCGGCGGCCATATCGGGAAGTTGATACGGGGCCTCGATGGCCTCTCCCTGCAAATACCCGACAATCGCAGCCTCGAGATCAATTTCGGTAGCGATTTTTGTCGAAAGCCCAACATCGCGGTTATCGAAAATGATGACGTAAAAGCCACGATCAACGAATCCTTGAAGAAAATCGGGATTCCACCAGTTGAGCTGGCACCCAAAACCAGCGACCAGAAGGAGGGGCGGATCTGCCGGATCTCCGAGGGTCTCGTATTCAAGTTCGATGCCGTTCGATGATGCACGCATGAAGGGAATCCTCGCCCCCACCCGGCATGTGGTCAAGCGACGACGACTACCGTTCGCTCCATGGGTGAAGGCGAACACTTCGATCGCAACCACGCCTCGGTGGCTGGGTATCGGATCGACCCACTTAATGGCGCACCAGCCTGGATAGTTCCGACCCGCCAGGACAGGCCCAACCTTCCTGTCCAGACATGTCCGTTCTGCGTTGGCGGCCTCGAAGCTCCCGAGGATTACGAGGTTCACGCCTTTCCAAATCGATGGCCACCGTTTAACGACGATCGCGCAGAGATTGTTCTCTACACCGCTGACCACAACGCATCATTCGCTGATCTCACTCCCGATCACGCTCGCCGCGTCGTTGATCTATGGGCGGAACGTTCTGCGGTACTCGGCGCGCGCGGAGACATCGATTATGTGCTGATCTTCGAAAACCGAGGTCCCGAAGTGGGCGCGACCATTGCGCACCCGCACGGACAGATCTATGCGTTCGACATCGTGCCGCCGGTCGTCATCACGGAATATGCCAACGCGACAGAAAGTGCTTTCGAAGTTCCGTCGAACGAACTTCTGGTTGCGACGCGTGGCGAATGGTCGGCATGGGTTCCAAGCGCCGCTTCGTGGCCGTACGAACTCTTACTTGCCCCCACAGTCGACGTGGCCGATCTTCCATCACTTAGCGGGACTCAACGCAGCCAGCTCGCCGCCCTCCTCATCGATGTCATCGAACGACTCGACGCGCTCTTCGACGCGCCGATGCCATTCATGATGTGGTTCCACCAACGACCGTTCGACGACATAGAGCGCCCATCGCTTCGCGTGCACGCTCACATCGCACCGATTCTGCGTTCGGCCGGAACACAACGATTCGTTGCCGCTGGAGAACTCGGGAGTGGCGTGTGGTTCAACCCCGTTGATCCGGCAACCGCCGCTGAGCACCTGCGCAACGTGAAATGACGGATCAACGCTTCACGGTTCACGCGCCAGGACGGGTGAATTTGATCGGCGATCACACTGACTACGCCGGCGGTTTGGCGCTGCCTTGCGCTATCGACCTCGGTATCACTCTTCACGCCGAACGCGGCGGAACCGAGATCCTGCTCACCTCCGACGCGTTCGGTGGGAACGTTGTGATCAATCTCACCGAGGTTCCCGAAATTCAAACCCTCAATCCTCTCTGGGGTCGATACGTTGCGGCAGTCGCAGCCGAGTGCACTCCAAAGGGAGGATTTCGCGGATCGGTGGCTTCCACTCTTCCCGCTGGCGCCGGTTTATCTTCGAGCGCTGCTTTAGAAATCGCTTTGGCAGTCGCCATGCAATTCAACGGTTCACAAATGGAGTTAGCTCTCTTGGGTCAGCGCTCCGAACATCGTGCAGTTGGTGTTCCCTGTGGATTGCTCGATCAATTGAGCATCGTTTTCGGGAAGCGAGATCATGCAATGGTCATCGACTTTTCCGACAATGCAATCGATCACGTTGTATTCCCTGAAGACCTTGACATTGTGATTATGCACTCAGGCCAGGTCCGTGAGTTAGTTGATTCGGAGTATGCGGAACGTCGGTCTACGTGCGAGCAAGCCGCTCAACGTATTGGTCCGCTCGCGAATGCGTCGCTCTCAGAAATTGCGACACTCGACGGTGACCTCGAACGACGAGCGCGCCATGTGGTCAGCGAATGCGAGCGTGTTCGTAAAGCGGCGGTCGCACTTCACGAGAATGACCCGGCAACCTTCGGCCAATTGATGCTGCAAAGCCATGCTTCATTGCGCGATGACTTCGACGTATCGACATCGGTGCTCGACGAGTTGGTCGACCGACTTTCTCAAATGCCTGGGGTCTACGGCGCTCGCCTGACTGGAGCAGGGTTCGGTGGCTGTGTCGTAGCACTTTGTGAACGCGATGCCATCAGAGACCCAAGCGCTATGACGGGGAGAGGCTGGCGCGTTCGTCCGTCCGACGGCGCTCGTGTCATCTCCGAGTAGTTACATACGACCGAGAAGTTCCTGCTTCTTTGATTGAAACTCGTCTTCGGTCAGCACACCTTGGTCACGCAATGAACTCAGTTTTGCGATTTGATCGGGGATTGACTCGGCATCGCCATGGCCCTGCGCACGATTGATACCACCAGAGATCCGGTCGGCGGCTTTGATCTGGTTGGCTTCCATCTGCTGGTAAATTTCGTTCTGCACACCACTCGGATTGCGAATGTCGTTAAAGCGTTGCGCTCCATCCTTCGAAGCCGATTCGATATCAAGATCGCCGAGGCCGAGCATGCGTTCGAAAATTCGCTGATGGAAGAAAATCGTGTTGATCCGCTCGAGGGGAATTTCGATTCCGTGCTTCGCAATGATTCCGGTTCGAAAAATCACGCGATCTGAAGTGAGTACGAAATGTGTACTCACCCATCGGATGTAGCGCTGCATGAACCACACGAGCGTGGCGAAGACGAACAGGGAGACGGGGATTTTTGCCCACGACAGCCAACTCACACTGAGAGTGGCGATGGCGAGAAGGACGGCAAGGGCCAACATCACGGCTGATTTGGCGAAGAACCACCAATGCGGATGGAGATCGAGGATGAGGTCCTCTGTGGCGTGCAGTTCCTCCTCAGGATAAGGCATAGCAAACCGTACCCGCCGACACTGTCGCTGGCGGTGAGTACGGTCTCGGTCGTGGAACCCGACGCCCTTCTCGACGGCCTGAATAACGCGCAGCGTCTCGCTGTCACGTCCACGACCTCGCCTCTCTGCATTTTGGCTGGCGCCGGATCAGGAAAGACTCGCGTTCTCACCCGTCGCATCGCCTATCGGGCCGCCACCGGCGATCTCGATCCACGCCATGTCCTCGCCCTCACATTCACCCGTAAAGCCGCCGGCGAGCTCACCGCGCGGCTTCGTTCACTTGGCCTTCGCGAACAGGTAGCAGCTGGCACCTTTCACTCGATTGCCTACGCGCAGTTGCGCACGCGTTGGGCCGAACGTTCCATCGCTCCCCCACAACTCATGACCAGAAAAGCCGGCTTTGTCATTGGCCTGCTCACCGGCGCCGAGAAGTCCACGCCCGGCATCGACTTCGTTTCAGAAATTGAATGGGCCAAGGCCCGCATGGTCGAGCCCGAGGACTATCCCGAGGCAGCAAAGACTGCGGGTCGCAAACCGCCAATCTCCTACGAGGCCACTGCAGCGGTCTACGCCCGTTACGAAGACCAACGACGCCAGAAGCGTCTCATCGACTTCGATGACATGTTGCGCGTGTGCCACCGCGACCTTTTATCCGACGATGGATTCGCCGCTTCACAACGCTGGCGCTTCGCCCACCTCTTTGTCGACGAATTCCAGGACGTCAATCCCCTGCAACACGCACTCCTCGAAGCATGGCGAGGCGATCGCCCCGACCTTTGCATCGTCGGCGACCCAAATCAGGCTATCTACTCATGGAACGGCGCCGACCCCGAATTGCTCCATGCCTTCCCGGAACGATTCCCGAGCGGGGAAACCATCCGGCTTCTCGACAATTACCGATCAAGCCCTCAAATCCTTGCCGCCGCGAATGCACTGCTCGTCGGCGGTCGTGGTGTCGATCACGACGGCACCCAATCGGCCACACGTCCCGATGGTGCAATTCCTTCCATTCGAGAATTACCCGATGAACGCGCTGAAGCCGCCGCCATCGCCCGCGCTGCACGCGACCATCATGGCCCCGGAGCGCGCTGGTCAAATCAATCCGTCCTTGTTCGCACCAATGCACAACTACCCATCCTCGAAGAAGCGATGAAATCTGCCGCTATACCCTTTCGCGTTCGCGGTGCCACTCCGCTTCTCGATCAACCCGAAATCAAAGTCGCACTTAGCGAACTCCGGCGCACGATTCGTCCATTTACCGACGCAATCCACGACCTTGCACTTTCGGTAGACATCGAAGACGAATCTGAAAGCGACCGCGCCGCTGAACGCCGAGCCAATCTCGATGCACTCGTGCAAATGGCGCGTGATTACATAGCCATCGAAACACCCCCAACCCCCAATGGTTTCTTTCTCTGGCTCACCGCAACCACGCGAGCCGATCAACCCGATCCCAATGGCGATGCCATCGAACTTCTTACCTTTCATGCTGCCAAAGGACTGGAATGGCCCATCGTGCATCTGGCTGGTCTTGAACAGGGCTACGTCCCTATCGGACACGCCAAAACGCCGGGCACATGGGCCGAAGAACGCCGTTTGTTCTATGTCGCAGCCACGCGCGCTGAACGCGAGCTGTTGTGCACATGGGCAAAATCGCGCACCTTCGGCGAACGATCCGTCCCACGCGAACGTTCCGAATTTCTCGACACCTACGCCGCCGCGTGCGAAGCACTCGAAGCAGGAATCGATCCAATCGCCGTCGGCAATGGCACGACAGCCCCGCGCCTCGCTCCCACTCCAGGCACCCGTTCGTCGAAACCCAAAGAAAAGGCCTCGAAATCTTCCGGCGGTCGCAAGCGGCCGGGCTCTTACCCAGACTCGCTCGAGGCAACAGACCACGCACTGTTCGATGCATTACGCGCTTGGCGCTCTGAGCGAGCCAAGTCTGCCGACGTTCCCGCATTTGTCGTGTGCAACGACCACACATTGGCCGAAATTGCTCGACAGAAACCACAGACTCCGGTCGAATTACTTCGCGTCTACGGCATGGGTGAAATAAAAGTCTCAAAGTTCGGCGGCGAACTGCTCACCATTATTTCGGAAACGCTCGGCTCCTAGCCAACAGTCGTTCAACCCTCGACAAAACCAAGCAGCTTTTTCGGGTCGACCGCAACGAACAAACCTTCCGCTTCTGCGCACAGCACATCGCCAGCATGAAGCGTGCCTTTGCAGAGAATCTTGCGCCCGCTCACCGATTCAAGGCGCGCCCGCAGATGAAGATCAGTGTTGAGCGGCGTTGGGCTCCGATAGTGGATCGTGAGTCGACCGGTCATTCCGGCATGACCCGAGTAGGTCTGTGCGGCGCCCAGTACTTCGTCGAAGATGCCGGCGATATAACCGCCGTGCAGACACCCCGGCGGACCTTCATACAGCGTGCTGAAATTCGCGATGGCATCGATCCCACCCTCCACGAACTCGACCACGAGTGGTAGCGCAACAGGATTCGCTCGACCAATGAATGGGCTTCGCTCCCGCAGCCGATGGGCCTGATAGGCGACGCTTGTCTTCTCACCCGTCGCCGACGAGTCCGAACCACTTTGAGCAAGAATTTCTACAATTCGATCGATCTCTTTTGTGAGCTCAGCCAATTCATCGATCGATGCTGAAGTGGATTCCAATTCACGAATCAGCCGGCGAACCGCTTTTGCGGCGTCGCGGGCCGCGTGTTGCGCTGGCGTCACGGCCCGCATATCTGACTCGAGCAAAATTCCATCTTCGAGATTGAGCATGTTTCGCAGCGCGCCCACCCCGAACACATTTGGAGTGTCGACGATTGGTTTGTCGTTCATCAATCGAACTGCGCGATCACGGGAGCATGGTCGCTGGGTTTTTCTCCCTTGCGGGCATCACGGTCGACTCGCGCGTCGGTGGAACGGGCGGCCAGTGAGGCCGTCGCCATGATGAGGTCGATTCGAAGTCCCCGGCCTTGATGGAAATCGCCACCGCGGTAATCCCAGAAGGAATAGAGCCCGCCTTCCTCGTGATGACGGCGGTAGACATCTTCAAGGCCCCAAGCTTCGAGGTCCCTGAGCGCCTTGCGTTCGGGCTCACTCACATGGGTATTTCCGACCCAAGCTTCCGGGCTCCAGACATCGCGGTCGTCGGGGCAGATATTGAAGTCCCCACAAACGGCGACCTCAGCCGCCGCGCTCTCCCGCCGCTCGAGCCTGGCCCGAAGACGATCAAGCCATCCGAGTTTGTAGGTGTAGTGCGGGTCGTCGAGAGCTCGGCCATTCGGCACATAGACACTGGCCACCCTGATTCCCCCACAGGTTGCCCAGAGGATCCGGGCATCGCCATCTTCTGGGCCGTCATCATCCCAACCGGCCACGACGTCCTCAAGGCCCACTTTCGACAAGATGGCCACGCCATTCCATTGGCCTTGACCATGGTGGGCGGTTTCATAACCCATTGCACTGAAGACCTCGGCCGGAAAGGCCTGATCTTTCATCTTTGTCTCTTGGAGACAGATGACCTCGGGGCCATTTTCAACCAGCCATTGCTCGACCCGAGGAAGCCGGGCCTTGAGCGAATTCACATTCCACGTCACGAGTCGAAGCACAGTTGCCGAATCTATCGGCCGCTACCCCCACCAACTGACACAGGCATCCGACACCACCATTAGAGTCGACCGACGTGGCTGATGACTCTGCTTCCCCCATCGCAGGACCAAACGCGTGGCTCGTCGACGAAATGTTCGAACAGTTCCGCTCCGACCCTTCGTCAGTGAGCGAAAGCTGGCGAGAATTCTTCGGCGATTATTCCCCCGGAGCGTCAACTACGGCGGCGGCTCCACCCGTCGCGAGTGCTCCCGCACCGACACAGGCAGCACCGACTACCGCTCCGGCGCCGACCGCACCGCTATCTCAAACCCCGCCAGTAACGAACGGCGCTCCGATCGGCACTCCACTTCGCGGCGCTGCAGCGCGGATTGTTTCCAACATGGAAGCCAGTCTCGATGTTCCAACCGCAACATCGTTCCGCGAGATCCCCACGAAGCTGCTCGAGGTCAATCGAAAGTCGATCAACGGTTACCTCTCGCGCAGCCGAAGCGGAAAAGTTTCGTTCACCCACATCATCGGTTATGCAATCGTTCGCGCAATCGTCGACGGAATGCCGATTATGAACTCCGCGTTCACCACCGATGGTGAAGGTAAGCCCTACGTCGTTCGAAACGAAAACGTCGGACTCGGTCTCGCCGTTGATGTCGAAAAAAATGATGGAAGTCGTTCACTACTCGTTCCGTGCATCAAGAACGCTGAAACTCTCAACTTCGCTCAGTTCTACGACTCCTACGAAGAACTTGTGCGAAAGGTTCGCTCAAATAAGTTGTCTCCGGACGACTTCGCTGGCGTCTCCATCACCCTGACCAACCCCGGCACTATCGGGACCCTTCAGTCAGTCCCGCGCCTCATGCCCGGCCAAGGCGCCATCGTTGGCGTCGGTTCACTCGACTACCCAATTGCGTTCCGCGGCGCCGATCCGGCCACCATCGCGTCGCTCGGCATGTCGAAGGTCATGACCCTGACCTCGACGTACGACCACCGCATCATTCAAGGCGCCGAATCGGGACTTTTCCTCAAGCGCATCCAAGAACTCCTCATGGGCGAGCACAAGTTTTACGAGGACATCTTCGAAGCTCTCGGTCTCCCCTACGAGCCAGTCGAATGGGCTCACGACGTCAACCCCAACGATCACCAAGAGTTGATGCTCGAAAAGAACCTCCAAGTTCGAGCCCTTATCAATATGTTCCGCGTTCGCGGTCACCTCGATACCGATCTCGATCCGCTCGATCTCACCGAACATCATCTGCACCCCGAACTCGACCCTGCCGCCTACGGCCTGACAATTTGGGACTTCGATCGCGAATTCCTCACGGGCGGACTCGCTGGCCGTGACCGCATGACCCTTGCGTCGATCCTCGATGTGCTGCGCTCGGCCTATTGCCGCACGATCGGCATCGAATACATGCACATCCAGGATCC
>JAEMTX010000262.1 GCA_016462055.1 Acidimicrobiia bacterium
ATTCTAGTCGGATGGTCAGATAAATCAGGATGGCGATAAAGAAGAACACAAGGGCACGTATCGCCGACGCCGTTACGTCGCCGCCCCATGAAGCACCCACTGTGGAGAAACTGATATCGGCCGGGTCAACGTCCGCAAGTTCAGCGAGTGTTCTGGTGACCTCGACGGTGTGCTCTGGCGTGCTTTCTGGACCTTGCACACGAATGATGTCGGTGCCGACGATCTGAATCTTGGCTGAACCTTCGCCCACCGCATCGAGCGCTGTGCGTGTCTCATCTACCGATACACCGGGAGCACTGACTTCCCACGAAACGCCACCCTCGAAATCGATTCCAAGGTTCAGTCCGCGTGTCAGCAACGAGCCGACGCTGACAACCATTAGGAAGACAGAAAGTGCAAGACCAATCTTCCACCACTTCAGGAAGTCGATATTCGTTTCGCCACGATTCAGGCGTCCCAGCGTGCTCATTTCGACACCTCCGCAGTCGGGCGATTGACAGACTTTTGATTTCCACGTTCTTCTGACTTCTCAGCGGGAAGGCCCAAGAGCCAGGGACGCGAAAGCAGCGCCTTGGATCGAGTTGCCAACTTCACGGCCGGACGCATGTAGGCCCAGGACGTGAGCAGATCGAGCGCCGTCGAGAGCCCGAGGTAGAAGGCAAAGCCTCGAACCGGTCCGACAGTGAGCCACCACAGCAACGCCGCACCGATGAGCGAAGCGACGTCGGCTTTCACGATTGTCGAGAACGCCGAAACAAATGACTTCTCGGTCGAACTACGGATTGACCGACCCTGGTTGACGTCTTCCTTGAGATGCTCGTAATAGACAACGTTCGAGTCCAACGAAACACCAATAGAAACGATGATACCGGTGATGCCCGCGAGCGTCAGAGCCAAACCGTTGTTGGCGCCGAGCCACGAAATGATCGACCACAACAACGCGGCTTCTACGCCGAGTTTGAGCACTGCAAACAATCCGAGCACTCGGTAAAACGCCATCATGTAAATCGACACCGCGATCAATCCGACAAGACCAGCAATGAGGCCAGCATGAAGCGCGTCTTTTCCGAGCGTTGCTGAAACGACCTGAGCCTGCTGCTGTTCGAACTCCACCGGCAATGCGCCGTACTTGAGTGCAGTAGCGAGGTCCTTAGATGTGCGCTCAGTGAACGAGCCAGAAATCTCGATCTGATCAGCCTTGAAACTTTGACTGTTGATACTGGGAGCAGAAAGAACGCGGCCGTCAAGCACGATCGCAAGTTGTCCGGTCGGACATGTAGAGGCCTTCGAAAAACACTGACCGGCAACTGCATTGAAGCCACCAATACCGTCAGCACCACTCTTGAAGTTCGGAGCAACGACCCACTGTCCGTTATCGCTCGTTGGCGCGAGCGGTTTCAAGCGCGCTACCTGTCAATGAGACAGAACCAACTGCATACGATCCAATGAGCAGGCCATCGTCACATTGCGGAAGTATGGCTTGACCGCTTGCGTTGATCTCTTCGGCTGAAAGGCCCGAGACACAAACATCAAGTGGCAAACCGCCGACCGTCTTGGTTGGGTCGATCGTCGTTGTTGGGATTGATGCTTCAGACGGCACAGTTGTCGTGGTCGCAGTTGGATCGCCACTGGTCGTGGTCGTCGCTTCCTGCGGATCGACCGGGACGTTGGCGAGTACTGGGCGGAATTGAAGTTCTGCCGTCTGACCAACGAGTTCAAGTGCCCGCTCTTTGTCCTTCACCCCGGGAATCTGGATGAGGATGTTGCTGCCCTGACGAGTAATTTCCGGCTCTGCAACACCAATGGCATCGATACGCTGACGAATAATCGCAATTGCTTGATCGATCGTCTCGTTGTCGACTTCTTGAACGGGCTTCAGAACCACAGACACGCCGCCTTGGAGGTCGAGGCCCAGCAGCGGCTTATTGCCAGCTACAAGCGTGTAGAGCAACACAACTGCTGCAACGAGAACGATGGCAACAAGAGAGCCGTATCCACGTAAGCGTTTCACGCGTCTGAGTCCTCGTCGTCGGTTTTCCCACTGTCGTCGGTCTCCACCGCAGACGGGTCGACGACCTGCGATGCAACGGCTCGACGAGCGATCTTGAGTTCAACGCCAGGCGCAACCTGCAGCAGGACCGTGGCCTCGTCGATCTCGACAAGCGTTCCGTAGATACCGGAACCAGTCATGACCTCGTCTCCTACAGCCAATGACTGAACGAAGGCATTGTGGCGCTTGAGTTCGCGCTGCTTCGGGAGAATCAGCACGACCCATGCGATAACGAACAGAACGATGATGATGATGAAGGACATGGTCTCGTATGGGCTCAATCAGGTGGGGTTCCAAATCGGAAACGGAAACACGTTAGCCCTATC
>JAEMTX010000263.1 GCA_016462055.1 Acidimicrobiia bacterium
GACCATCCCCCCTCCACCTTCTTTCCCAGCGATGGGGTCGGCGTTGAAGTGGCAAAGCGCATTTGCGCCACCTGCCCGGTAGTTGGCGAATGCCTGAACTATGCCCTCGACAACCGCATCGACCACGGCGTGTGGGGCGGAACCTCCGAACGACAGCGACGCCGAATGCTCAGGGGCCGACGCACCCCGAGCCACCTGATCACGATCTGATCACATCCAGTCATCAGCCCTGCCAACCAAGACCTGCCCCGTTCATCTTCACCTCCCGGAGACGGATGGGGCAGGATCGCGTTCGTGATCAACCGTGATTGAGTGCGTCATCAACATCAGCGAAGGCCGCGACCTCGACCTCATCGAGGAAATCGCGCTCGCTGCGGGCAATGACCTTCTTGACGTGCATTGCGACCCCGATCACAACAGGTCGGTACTCACAGTGATCGGTGTAGCCGCTCCCCCGGCCATCATCCGCGCCGCAGTGCAGCGGCTCGATCTTCGTTCACACGCAGGCGTGCATCCACGAATTGGTGTAGTCGACGTCGTGCCGTTTGTGCCGCTTGAGGGTTCCACTTTCGATGACGCTCTCGCTGCGCGCGATGCAACCGCGTGGTGGATCGCCGATGAACTCCGCGTCCCCGTTTTTCTCTACGGGCCGGAACGAACACTGCCCGATGTTCGTCGCGATGCATTCACAACAATCCGGCCCGACTTCGGCCCGCCTGAACCCCACCTCACTGCCGGAGCAGTTGCCGTCGGGGCCAGAAACCCCTTACTGGCATGGAATCTTTGGCTTTCCTCGGCAGACCTCGAACAGGCCAAGGCACTCGCTACTTCGGTCCGAGGTCCATGCGTGCGGGCGTTAGGTCTGCAGGTCGGCGACCAAGTTCAGGTGTCGATGAATCTGATTGATCCACTTCAGGTTGGCCCGGCCGAGGTCTATGACATCGTGGCCTCATCCGCCAAAATCGAGCGCGCTGAACTCGTTGGTTTGATTCCCCGAGCCGTTCTCGAAACGGTGGAACCGAAGCGATGGGAACAGCTCAACCTTTCAATCGAAACAACGATTGAGTATCGGTTAGATCGTTAACGCTTTGCCGAGATGTCGGCGGCGAGCGACCAGCGGTGAGACTTAGGCCGTTGCCGTGCGAGCCGGTGCGGCTGCTGCGGCACGGGCCAATGCACGTTGACGACGAATACGGCGACGCTCACGCTCGCTCATGCCACCCCAGATGCCGAACTTCTCGCCATTGGCGAGCGCGTACTCGAGGCAATCGTCACGAACGACGCAGCCTTTGCAGACCTCTTTGGCCTCGCGGGTGGATGCACCACGCTCGGGGAAGAACAGATCGGGGTCGACGCCGAGACAGTTAGCCATGTCCTGCCAAGACTTGTCTTCGCCATCGAGATCGGCCGGTGCCGTGTTCTGTGCGTTTGTGAGAGAGATCGATTGCGGCATGCTTTGGGTCCTCCTGGACTCGAGCAGCTTCCCCCGGAGCGCTAGTGCTCCATGGGTGTAATTACACCGGCGTGATTCTGCCCCGTCAGTGGCACAAACGCAAGGGGGATCTGGGTTTCGGGGCGACATATGAGACATTTGGCATACGAAAAAAGCCCCTCACCTGCGAAAACAGCCCGGTTTTCCTCGGTTTCGCCAATTTTCCCGGCCGCAAAAAATTGACCAAAATTTCCCTGAACGCCAGAAAAAGCTTAGGGCCACAAGGGATTTCAGCCGGCCCGACGCCCTCGAAGCATCTCTCGTTTGTTGTTCAAAAAGTCGACCAACACGTAGTCGCCCAGGTTCTCTGGGGTCGTAAAGAAGGCCCTTCCGCCGTTCAACTGGCTCATCTTTTCGACGAACTCACTGAGGTACGGATTCGGGTCGAGCATGAAGGTGTTGATGACGATGTCCTCTTTGGAACACAGCATCACCTGACGCAATGTGGCATCGCGGGTTTCGGGCCGGGTCGGATAATCAAAGAAAATCTGACCGTTCGGCATGACATGGGCAGTGGGTTCGCCGTCAGTGATCATGATGATCTGCTTGGTACCGGACTGCTTCGCCAGCAAGCGTCGGGCGATCATGAGGCCCTCGTGCATGTTGGTGCCGTAGTCAAAGTCCCATGAAACCTCGGGCAACTGCTCGGCTTTGAGTTCCGCTGCCGTACGACTGAAGCCAACAAGGCCGAGGTAGTCGCGGGGGTATTTCGAGGAGATGAGCGCGTGGAGCGCCATCGTGACCTTCTTGGCCGGCAGGAAATTGCCTCGCATCGGCATCGACAGCGAAAGATCGACCATAAGAACGGTGCTGGAACGCACTAGGTGCTCGGTGCGCTCAACCTAGAAGTCCTCTGGAGTGAGC
>JAEMTX010000078.1 GCA_016462055.1 Acidimicrobiia bacterium
GGTCAGGGTTGATCGCAATGATTCCGTCGCGCGCGATGCCCAGCCAGTCACCTTTACTGATCGGGCCTTCATCGCTACTTGAATCGCGTACGGCCCGAGTGACTTCACCGGCAACAACATGGGCGGCGGCTTCAGTCATTGCATCGGCATTTGAAGAAGCGGTGCCTTCTGGGTCGTAGGCCAGCAATGACGCAAAGCCTTCGGCTACACCACGTGTGGGAACCACGCGCACGTTCTTCGTGGTCATGGCATCAACCTGTTCGGCCACCGGAATGATGTTTTTGTTATTTGGCAACACCACAACATCGTTGGCCGGCGCCGCTTCAACCGCTTCGAGCAATTGAGCGGTTGACGGGTTCATAGTTTGACCACCGGTGACAATCACCTGCACGCCAAGAGAATGGAAGATGCGACGAATGCCATCGCCAACCGATACTGCAACGACTGCGCACGGAACAGGGTCGTGTGTTGTCGCCGGTTCCGGGTTCATGGGTTCGGCTTCGCGCACCCAACGTTCTTCTTCGACTTCTTCAAGAAGATCAGTGACACGAATGGAACGCGGACGACCAATCTCGACAGCGGCGTCGATGGTGGCGCCAATGTCGTCGGTGTGAATGTGGCAATTCCAAATTCCGTCGCCGCCGACAACAACAATTGAATCGCCCAGCGTTGACCACACATCTTTAAAACCGGGTACCGCTTCATCGGGCGCTTCGAGGAAGTACATAACTTCATAACGAAGGCTCGCAAGCGAACCATGCTGCGAACCATCACCGTGCGCAGCATCGAACGCGTTGAGAAATTCCGCCGACGCGCCAGCGGGGTCATCGGCTGCTTCAGGAATCGGGCGACCACAAACAATGTTGAGCGCAACGTCGAAGAACAACATGAGTCCGGTGCCGCCGGAATCAACAACACCCGCATCGGCTAATACCTGCAGCATCTCGGGAGTACGTGCGAGCGCATCGGTGCCTGACGCGTGCGCAGCTTCAAGAACACCAAGAAGATCCGAACCTGCATCGGCCGCAGCGCGACCACCTTCGGCAGCAACACGCACAACAGTGAGGATCGTTCCTTCGACCGGCTTCATCACCGCTCCGTACGCAGCCGTTGCTGCCGCGTCGAGAGCAGTTGCGAATGCTGCGCCATCAATCGCTGGAGCGGCGCGGAACTCGGCCGACAGTCCCCGCAGGATCTGCGAAAGAATCACGCCCGAATTTCCGCGAGCGCCCATAAGCGAACCGTGCGAGATCGCTTGACAGGTGGCATCAAGATCGGGCTCGGCGCCATCGAGCTCGGCAACCACCGACGCCAGCGTCAGCGCCATGTTGGTTCCGGTGTCCCCATCGGGCACCGGATAGACGTTCAGCCGATTGATGGTCTCTCGATGAGCGGCCAAGGCGTCGGCGTACCCCCGGATGAGGGTCCGGAGATCATCGGCGGTCAGGCTGGAGGCGATAGACATCGGCCGAGAGACTACCGAGGCCTTCGCCCTTGAGCGCAGGACACGGAAATCAGCTCGATTCAGGCCGGTCAGACGCCGAATTGGGTCCTTCTGAGGCCACTGCTACCATTCGGCGTTCGATTCTTCTGACGTCCCGGAGTGTGTTGTCATGGCAGGTGTATGCGAGGTGTGCGGAAAGCACCCATCGTTCGGTATGGCGGTAAGCCACTCCCATCGCCGCACCAAGCGACGTTGGAATCCGAACATTCAGCGGGTTCGAGCCGTGGTCAACGGTTCGACCAAGCGCGTCAATGTGTGCACGTCGTGCCTTAAGGCCGGCAAGGTCGTCAAGGCAGTTCGCTGACCGTGTCTACCGGTCCTCTGCAGGGAGTCGTCAAGTCCTATGACCCGGTCTCGGGCGTGGGCACCATCATCTGCGACACGGATCTCAATGATTACGAGTTCACCCGTAGCGCCCTCGAAGGTTCGATTTTTCGTTCCTTGCGTCAGGGCCAGCGAGTGGTCTTCGATCTCGACGGTGGGTCACTTGCCATTCGTCTTCGCATGGGCTCAGAAGCCGATATGGGAACACCCGGATTCGAACCGGCCCACCCCGGCAACGTGCAACACCCACAAGGCGGCACCGCGGGCTGAGTGCCACACGGCACACCAAGCGTTTCGACGACAAAGGATGTCGTTGAATCCTCTACGCTTCGCTAATTCACCAGTCGTTCACCCGGCGGCAATTGCCCGCAGGGACAACTATCCACCCACGCGTAACACGCATTCGACAATGACGTCGGAGGAAACATGGCCGGTCAGACAACTAACCAAAAACTGATCGACTGGGTCGAACAGTGGCGCGAAATTCTGCAACCCGATGACATTTATTGGTGCGACGGTTCGGCCGAAGAGTACGAGCGCCTGTGCGCACAACTCGTCGAAGGCGGAACCTTCCGCACGCTGAATGAAGCGAAGCGCCCGAATAGTTACCTCGCACTCTCCGACCCCGGCGACGTTGCTCGCGTTGAAGACCGCACCTACATCTGTTCCGAACGCGAAGTCGATGCGGGCCCCACGAACAACTGGCGCCCGCCCGCAGATATGCGTACCGAGATGACCAAGCTCTACACCGGCGCCATGAAGGGCCGCACGATGTACGTCGTGCCTTTCTCGATGGGCCCGCTCGGTTCGCCGATCGCACACATTGGTGTGCAGCTCAGCGACTCGGCCTATGTCGCAGTGAACATGCGCATCATGACCCGCATGGGCCAAGGCGCACTCGGCGTCCTTGGCAATGGAGAATGGGTTCCGTGCGTGCACTCAGTTGGCATGCCGCTCGCTGCCGGTCAGGCCGATGTTGCTTGGCCCTGCGATGCCGAGAACAAGTACATCGTGCACTTCCCAGAAACCAGCGAGATCTGGTCCTACGGCTCGGGCTACGGCGGCAACGCACTACTCGGCAAGAAGTGCTTCGCGCTGCGTATCGCTTCAACGATGGCTCGCGACAACGGCTGGATGGCTGAGCACATGCTCATCCTCGGTCTCACCTCACCTGAAGGTGTCAAGAAGTACGTCGCCGCGGCATTCCCGTCGGCTTGTGGCAAGACCAACATGGCCATGCTCATCCCCACCCTTCCGGGTTGGAAGGTCGAAACCGTCGGTGACGACATCGCATGGATGAAGTTCGGCGCCGATGGTCGTCTCTACGCCATTAACCCCGAAGCTGGTTTCTTCGGCGTTGCCCCCGGCACCTCGGCCAAGTCGAACTTCAACGCTCTTGAATCGGTGAAGGGCAATTCAATCTTCACCAACTGCGCATTGACCGACGATGGCGACATCTGGTGGGAAGACCTTTCCGATGAAGCGCCTGCACATCTCATCGACTGGAAGGGCAACGACTGGACTCCAGCCTCGGACTCCCCAGCTGCTCACCCGAACGCGCGCTTCACCGCTCCGGCAGAACAGTGCCCGTCGATCGCACCCGAATGGCAAGACCCCGCCGGCGTGCCGATCTCGGCAATCCTTTTCGGCGGCCGTCGCGCCACCAACGTTCCGCTTGTCACCGAATCATTCGATTGGCGCCACGGCGTATTCCTTGGCTCGATTATGAGCTCAGAAAAGACCGCAGCCGCTGCTGGTGTCGTCGGCGAACTTCGCTTCGACCCCTTCGCCATGCTTCCCTTCTGTGGCTACAACATGGGCGACTACTTCAAGCATTGGCTCGAGATCGGTGAAGCTACGGACGCATCGAACCTCCCCAAGTTGTTCTGGGTGAACTGGTTCCGTAAGGGCGACGATGGTTCGTTCCTGTGGCCCGGCTTTGGTGAAAACTCTCGTGTTCTCAAGTGGATCGTCGAGCGCCTTGAAGGCACCGCTGGCGCCAACGACACCGCCATTGGCCGTGTCCCGAGTGCATCAGACCTTGACCTTTCTGGCCTCAACATCGACGAGGCAACTATCACCACGTTGCTTTCGGTCAACAACGACGCATGGCGAGCCGAAATCCCACAGATCGAAGCACACCTCGACACTTTCGGCTCCGAACTTCCTTCAGAGCTTCGTGACGAACTTCGCCAACTCGAAAAGCGTCTCGGCTAGTTCCGATTCACTTCACGAACTGAACGAGGGCGGGGCTTCGGTCCCGCCCTCTTCGCGTCAGGCCACGACGAGTGGCGGTGGACCGTTCTGTCGGCAACGATCACATTCACGCTTTTCGAGGGGGACTCGTGGACGTTGATCGTCGTCTGACGCATGTTGAGTTGTTGCACGCACCAGGTGAGCGCGCACTGGCCGCCCGTGTCTTCGAGCTGCTGGGCTGCACGGTGTCCGACAGCGGTCGTCACTGGTTCACGGCGTTCATCGATACGAACCTTCGCGATTACGCCAACAATTCGTTCTACGCATCGGAAGCACCGGCTGAACAGTTGGCCATCGAAGCAGCGATGGCTGATTCGGTCGGCGAATGGGTCGAAATGATGCGTGCTGCGCCTCAGAAGTCGCCGCACTTTGGAGTGCGAGTTGGCACGGTCGAGGAACACCGAACACTCATCGACAACATTCGTGACGCGTCGCAGAATGACCCTGAACTGCGTGGCCGAATTGAAGTACTCGGAGAATTCCCTCACGATGCGCCCGACGCCATCGCCACCGATATGGACCAAGCATTCATCTGGACGAACGTGATCGCGTCAGGTCCGCTTCGACTTGGTCAAGTGATTGAAGTGCAGTGGCATCTGCAAAAAGAACAGACGAACTGAATCTCAGCTGGCTGCGCCGACGAGCATGGCGCGGATACCGAGACCCATCAGGAACAAGCCACCCAGGCCGTACAGCAGATATTTCTTCTGTGACATCTGATGGCGATAGCTGTAGATAAGGCCGACAACGATGATGGCAATAAAGCCATAGAACATGTGGAACTTTGGCGCCTTAATTCCCTGGCCCGCGACCATGGCGACGCCGAGACCGACCTGCACAAAAATGCTCAACTCGACGATGACAATGAACCACCAAAGTGCGCGAGTGCGAAGTGGCTGAATCCAGTTGGCCGCTAACGCCCAACTACCGGCAAGAGCGTTACCGATGATGACGAACCACGAAAAGGACTCATGAATGCTTCGAAGCATCGGGAGATTCTCGCGTTACTTTGACGGGCCGACGGAGATAACGGGTTCGTAGGCCCAGATCTCGGCACCAACGCCCACGGGGCGTTCTGCACCAGCACCGCCGGGATGACCGCCGGGGTGTCCGCCTACAGCAGGAGCGCCATCGGTTCCCCGGTGCCCATCAGCAAACGCTGGAGAAGCAACCCACGCATTGAATGCGTCTTCGTCACGCCAGCGAGTGATGACGAGCCATTGGTCACGGCCATCTGTTGGCTTGAGGAGTTCGAATCCTTCAAACCCTTCAGCGCCATCGACTACGCCCGCACGGGCAGCGAATCGATGAGCGAGTTCGTCGCCGGCCTGGGCCGGAACAGTGATGGCGTTGATACGAATGATCGACATGGCCTTTCATGGTTGCCGCCCCCAGCCGGTCGCGCCAGTCCTGCCCACCCGTAGACTCAGCCTGTGCTCAAGGCAAACGATCCGTGCTGGTGTGGCAGTGGCCAGAAATTCAAGCGCTGCCACCGTGATGCCAAGCAACAACTGCAACCGGGAACCATCAGCCCGTGGCGCACGGTTCCTGCAGAAATTCCCCGCCCTGAGTACGCCGAGACGGGGCAGGTAACTCGGCGTCCCGAGGACCGAGTCAAGAGCCCTGAAATCATCGAGCGCATGCGCCGGGCCGGAGTCGCTGCCGCCGAAGTACTCGCTATCGGTGCCGCGATAATCGCTCCTGGCGTCACCACCGACGAGATCGATGCCGTTGTGCATCAGGCCTACATCGATCGCGGCGGCTACCCGAGCACGCTGAACTACCGCGGCTACCCGAAGTCGCTCTGCACTTCAGTAAATGAAGTCATCTGCCATGGCATCCCCGACGATCGCCAACTGCAAGACGGTGACATCGTCAACCTCGATGTCACTATTTGGCTCGATGGCGTGCACGGCGATACCAACGCCACCTATGGAGTCGGCGATGTCGACGACGCGTCGAAGCGACTCATCGATGTCACACGACAGTGCCTCGATCGCGGCATCGCTGCCGTTGCCCCTGGTCGACCCTTCTCCGACATTGGTCGCGCTATTGAAACGCACGCGGTCGCCTATGGGTACGAGGTTGTGCGCGCCTTTGTAGGCCACGGAATCGGCGAGCAGTTCCATACCGACTTGCAAATCCCTCACTATTACGAACCGCGAATGACCACGATCATGGAGCCGGGAATGGTGTTCACGATTGAACCGATGATCTCCATGGGAACTGGCTTGCACAAAATTTGGGATGACGACTGGACCGCAGTGACCGCCGATGGCAGCCGCACCGCCCAGTTCGAGCACATGCTTGTGGTGACTGATACCGCCGTAGAAATTCTCACCGCAGCAAACTGACATGAAGTCAATCAACGTCACCCTCGAGTCGATGACGGTGAACGGCGAGGAAGTACCATTGCTCTCGGCGGACTTAGTCGTCGTGCGCCGGCCCGAAACCGATCGACTCGATTGGGAATGCGTTGCCTTCACACTCCTGATGAATCCATTTCCGCAGGAACCCTGTTTTTTAGAAATGGTCGATGTTGTCGAAAGCCGAACCCTTTCGGGTCACGCTCTCGTTGTTCGATCTGATCACAATCGGCACGTCTTTCGAGGCGGCGGCGAACTCAGCGGGCTTACCGCCGAAGACGGACTGGAAAGCGAAATATGACAGCAAACTCAACGGCGGATGAAGTCATCGTCACCGAGAACCTCACCAAGGTGTACCCCGGCGACATCCTTGCGGTCGACGGACTCGACCTCAGCGTCCACCGCGGTGAGATCTTCGGCCTTCTCGGGCCCAACGGCGCCGGCAAGAGCACCACTGCAGGAATGCTCACCACACGCGTGTTGCCCACAAGTGGTCGGGCGATCGTCGGAGGCGTCGACGTCGTAGCCCATCCCGCTCAGGCCAAGCGATTAATCGGTGTCGTTCCGCAATCAAACACTCTCGACCGAGCGCTCACTGTCTACGAAAATCTCTATTTTCACGGCCGCTTCTTTGGAATGTCCTCGAAACAGTCCAAAGCGGAATCTCTGCGTCTTCTCGATCAGTTCCGTCTTTCGGAACGAGCAAAATCGCCAGTCCTCGCATTGTCTGGCGGCATGGCTCAGCGTTTGATGGTTGCCCGTGCTGTTATGCATCGCCCATCAATTCTGTTTCTTGATGAACCCACTGCGGGCCTCGATCCACAAAGCCGCATCGCGTTGTGGGAAATCCTGAGTGAGTTGCATGACGAAGGACAGACGATCCTGCTCACCACTCATTACATGGAAGAGGCTGATCAACTTTGTCACCGCCTCGCCATCATTGACCACGGCCGCATGCTTGCTCTCGATACACCTGAACGGCTGAAGGCTTCTGTGGGTGCCGACACCATCGTCACGATCAGCACCGATACGCCCGACCGTGAAGCGTTCGCTGCCCGCCTGCGCTCTGCCATCCCCGGTGCCACCGGTGCCGCTCCAATCGAAACCGGCGTGCGACTCGAAGTGCAGGGATCGCATGGCGTGCTCCCTGCCGTGATCGCCGTCGCCGATGAGGCCGGTATCGCCATCAGCGACCTTCGCCTCGATGAGCCCTCGCTTGAAACTGTCTTCATCAAACTCACCGGTAAGGATCTGCGCGAATGACCACGATCGAAACTCCCCTTCTCATTCCGAATCGTTCGGCCCGTGCCGCCGGCGTCACCGCATTTCGCGCTTTGCTTGCCCGCGACCTGCACGTCTTGGTGCGAAACCTTCGTGAGTTCCTCCCCCGAACGCTTCTTCAACCGCTATTGCTGGTGTTCGTCTTCGCCTACGTCTTCCCGAAGATCGGCCAAGGCATTGGTGGCAGTGGAGCAGCAGCATCCGCGTTTTCCACCATGCTCGTCGCCGGCGTCGTTGGCCTTGCTGTGTTGTTCCAGGGAATTCAGTCGGTGGCACTTCCACTCGTGACGGAATTCGGCGTCACTCGCGAAATCGAAGATCGAGTGCTCGCACCGCTACCGGTTGACTTCGTCGCAATTGAGAAGATCACCTCGGGCGCAATTCAGAGTCTGTTCTCAGCGATCATCGTCTTCCCGATCGCCTATTTCGTCCCGTCAACGCCAGTTCATCTCAATTTCCACTGGCTCATCCTGCTCACGCTCACACCTTTGGCTTGTTTGATGTGTGGAGCATTAGGGCTCATGTTTGGCACCGTCTTCAGCCCACGTACACTCCCGATGCTCTTCGGCGTTGTCGTGTTGCCGATCACCTTCTTGGGCTGCATCTACTACCCGTGGGCCGCGCTTGCTCCAATCAAATGGCTGCAGATCGCGGTACTGGCGAATCCGCTCGTCTATGTCACCGAGGGATTCCGCGCTGCGCTCACCAACGCTCCAACGATGTCGTTATGGGCGATCTACCCGATGCTCATTGCGCTCACAGCACTTTTCACGTTCATCGGTTTGCGGAATTTCCGTAAGCGCGTGATCGCCTAAGCACTTTTCTTGTCAGTCGAAAAGTGACGTAGCGAATGCTTCGCCTTCTGCACGCCCGGTTTCGAGAGCAATAAACCATTCGGTACCGAAT
>JAEMTX010000079.1 GCA_016462055.1 Acidimicrobiia bacterium
ATTAAGGACCGCGTCGAGCACTGGCTTGTTCTCGGTCCAGTTTTCGTACATCGAGTACCACGCTTCGCGGGCCGGTCGGTTGCGCGATCCAGCAGCTCGCATGTGTTCCAAAACATCTTCCGGGCACCAGAAGGCTTCATCGGGCATTCCCATGAGTGCTTTCGTCGCAGCAATTTCTTCAACACCGAAGGGATTGCCATGGGCATGAGCGGTGTCGGTGAATTTGGCAGAGGGGAAACCGATATGGCTGCGAAGGACGATCAGCGATGGTTTGCCGTCGATGGCCTTTGCCCGGGTTACTGCGGCCTCGAGAGCATCGATGTCTTCGCCAATTTCGCCGACGTTCTCAACATGCCATCCATAGGCGCGAAAACGCTCCGCGGCATCGTCTGAGAGAGCGAGTTCGGTGGGACCATCGATCGAGATGTGGTTGTCGTCGTAAATCACGACGAGTTTGTCGAGACCAAGGTGGCCAGCGAGAGAAGCTGCCTCGTGTGAGATGCCTTCCTGAAGGTCTCCGTCGCCGCACAGCACAAATGTGTGATGGTCGAAAAGTTGGGGACCAAACTGCGCCCGCAATGCGTGCTCAGCAAGGGCCATGCCCACGGCGTTGGCGAGACCCTGTCCGAGTGGCCCGGTTGTTACTTCGATGCCTGGGGTGTGACCTCGCTCAGGATGTCCGGCGGCGGGAGAGCCAAATTGACGGAAGTTCTTGATGTCGTCGAGCGTCAGACCAAAACCGGTGAGGTAGAGCATCGAATATTCGAGGATCGACGCGTGCCCGCCCGACAGAACAAAGCGATCGCGGTTCGGCCATTCAGGGCAACTTGCGTCGTAGCGCATAACGCGAGCGAACAGGGCATAGGCCAACGGAGCGAGGGTCATCGCCGTTCCGGAGTGCCCTGAGTTGGCTTTTTGCGGTGCGTCCATTGAAAAACCACGGACTACGTCAACGGTGCGGGCTTCGATTCTGCTGTCGGTCACGGCCGCACCTTAGTGGTGAGAACGCCCGAAGATGACTGCCGAAAATGGGGCGGAACAGAGCCCCGACCGACCAGCGCTCGGTCCGATGACTGACGCCGCGTGAATTCCGGCGTAGGCAGTAGTGCCGAGTGCTTCCCCGAGCATCCCAACCTCGCCTGTGCCGACGAGATCGGAGTCAGGATTGAGAGGTCCACAAGAAAAGACCAGTGCGCCGTTGCTGCGCGATCCTTGTAAAGAGTGCTCGAGGTCAGCAAGCGGTCCAAAGCGATCTTGGCGGTGGAACGCAATGCGATCACCAACGTGAATCTGGTGCGAAAGAGCGAGCGAGTCGCTTGTGCGGTCAGCACCGAGGACTCGATAAACGTCCACGACACGAGCAGTGTCGGGTTCTAGAAGCGCAACGGCGAGATCCTGCGCAGTAATCGCTCGACGGTCCATTTCAATGGAGGAAAGGAGGTCCTTCGCTATCTGGAGTGCATTCTGATCATCGATCTCGCACAACATTGAGCCCACGGCGTTTGTGACAAACATGGGGACGCTTAAGGCTGTCGTTCCGTGAGCCAACCTGACGGTCGCACCGAGTCCTGTAAATGCCAAAGCGAGAAGACTCGGCGATGAATCCGCTGTGCAATCAAGCAGCAGGCTTCCTTGTGAGGCTGCGAGCAACGCGCCGGAGACCGAGCGGCCACGCCTCAGATCGCAAATCTGATCGATCCACTTGATAACGTGAGGTTCGTCAGGGTTGCCGAAGAGAATGACATCGGATGCAGCTTGCATCACCTGCGTGAACTCGCTGTCGTCAGCGAGTTCCCCGTCATCCACGGAGAACACCTGAACTGATTCATTCGCTAACGAATCATCGAGCCACACTGACCACAGTGCAATCCCGCTACCTGCTGTCACTTCACTGCCCGCACCGATGATTCCATCGGAGACAATAAAAACAAAGCTTGTTGGATGAAGAAGAACTCGAATTGTTTCGGCGATGTCCTCGGAAGTGCCGCCAAAAGCTGGAGTGGCGAAGGCAACCACTAAATCCGCAGACGGCTGATCGAGAGCCAGAAGGTCCGCGATGACATCGCCTGTCGCGTAGGCAGGAATCGGATGTGTAGAGAGCGCAGCCGCGCAACGCATCAGACCGTCGGCGGGAGCAACGTGAACGGCACGATAGTGACTGGTCCGAGATCAATTCGGCAATGCGCTTCGACGGTGCCGTAATCCTCGAAGGTCAGTTCTGCCCGCACGAGTCGGTAATTGAACTTGCCTGGCTCAACTTGGAGTGGTTGGACATTGCGAGCCAGTTGTTCCTCGCCTCTCCGGTACACCACCTCGAGCACGCCGTTGTCGCGCGAGTCGAGCGGGCAGTAGACGATCACGCAGAGGTGGGGCTCAACAGTGACAGGGACTGGCCCGGTGGCAGCCGCCGAGAACTGGACGCCAGTGATATCGATTCGCGTTGACGGACCTGCGACCTGACGAGTCTCAATTCCTTCAATGAATAATGCCGAGAGGATCTCCATGAGGAGAACGGTAATCGCGAACAATGATCTGCTGAACGGGTCCCCGCTAACCTCTCCAGATGGTCGTTGGAGAAGGGAGTACACCGACACGAGAAGTAATTCTCATCGAGGCGGAACTCTGCTTCGCCGAGAATGGTTTCGACGGCACCTCACTAAATGACATAGCCGGAGCCGTCGGCATTCGCCGATCGAGCGTGCTCCACCACTTCCCGTCAAAAGAAGCTATCTACAAGGAAGTGTTTGATCGAGCGTTAGCCGGTTGGATCATTCAGGTAGACGAGGCAACAGACTCTCCCGTTCAGGGGTGGGAAAAAGTCGATCTAGTTCTCACCGCGGGTTTTCGGTTTTTCATGGAAAATTCGCAATTCGTCAGAATCGTGCGACGTGAAGCGCTCGACGGTGGTCGGCGTCTGGGTGTCGATCTAGGCGTTGCACTCCGGCCGCTTTTCGAAGGTGCGGTCGAATACTTCACGATGGAAATGGAGGCTGGAACTTTTCGTCGATTCGACGCGGAACAATTGATGCTCACCGGGTACGGGGCACTGCTCAGTTACTTCAGCGACCTTCCATTCATCGAGGGTCTCTTGAACCGAGATCCGCTAGCGATCGACGCGCTTGAGCAGCGGCTCGAACACCTGCGAGCCTTTTTTCGCGCAGCCCTACAACCATGAGCAGAACGCTTTCCGAATCGGATTCGAAGGATTTGCTGGGCAAGTACGGGATACCGTTCCTTCCAGAGGTCCTCGTTTCGCAGGCAGATCAGGTAGAGGCTGCTCTTGCCGGTATGACTGGTCCGTACGCGGTGAAATTGTGTGGACAAAACATTTCCCACAAGTCAGAACGTGGACTCGTTCGTCTAGGCATCAATGGTGTCGACGCGGTCAAACATGCGTGTCAAGAGTTGCTCGATACCGCCCGTCCTGAGGACGGTGCCACCGGCGTACTTGTTGCTCCTATGGCGACAGGGCTCCGTGAGTTCATTGCAGGAGTATCGGTAGATCCGATATTCGGTCCGACGATCGTCTTTGGGGTTGGCGGCGTGTTGGCAGAGGCAATTGCCGATGTCACTGTTCGTCTCGCGCCCATTCGCCGTTACGACGCGCTGGACATGTTGAGCTCACTGCGTAGTCGTTCGCTACTCGAGACATTCCGAGGCGAGCCGGCCGTAGATCTAGAGGCGTTAGCCGATCTTCTTTGTTCATTGTCAGACGCTGCGATCAGTATCGACGGACTCGAATCCATTGACGTCAATCCAGTCATGATCGTTAACGGTGCACCTGTCGCACTCGATGCGCTTGTTATATTTTTGGCTGCGGACGGCGAGTCGTGATTTCGAATGACCATTTCCGAGCGCTGTTCGACCCGCGCGGAATCGTGGTTGCTGGAGCTTCGACTCATCCAGGAAAATTCGGGTTCGTAGCGCTGCACAACATTCTGTCGTGTGGCTATAAAGGTGAGGTCTTCGCAACGAATCGCGAGCGGGCCGAGGTTCTTGGACGACTAACAGTTGCTGATCTCACTGAGATTCCACACGGGAAAGCAGATCTTGTCTTTGTCTGCACCCCAGCGACGTCAAACCCCGAAGTCCTCCGTCAAGCAGCCTCTGTCGGAATCAAAGCGGCCTTCATTGCTTCTGCCGGATACGGCGAGTCCGGCAAAGCCGGTCTCGAACTGCAGCTGGAACTTGTTGAGCTCGCGAACAAACTTGACATGGTGATCGTCGGACCAAATGGCCAGGGTCTAGTCTCGACTCCTTCGTCCTTGTGCGCCCAAATCGTCGCGCCCTACCCACCATCTGGTTCGATCGGTATTGCGAGTCAGTCGGGCAACTTCGTTTCGTCGTTCATGAATCTTTCGCGCCAAAGCGGAGTCGGCATCAGCCGAGCGATCTCAGTGGGAAATGCCGCGCAGGTGGGAATCCTCGACATGCTCGAGTACTTCGCTGACGATCCGAAAACTTCCGTGGGTCTTGTCTACGCAGAAGGAATTTCAGACGGTCGGGAGTTCGCTGATCGGCTTGAGAACGTTTGTCGGCAAATCCCGGTCGTCATTCTCAAAGGTGGTGCATCCGGTCTCGGAGCTCGGGCCGCTGCCAGTCATACAGGCTCTCTTGCGACTGACGACCGAGTATTCGCCGGACTCTGTCGCCAGGTTGGCGCTACCCGAGCATCTTCTGTCGCCGAAGCGTTCGATATCGCCGCTGCCTTTGCCACACTGCCGGCACCCCGTGGCCCGCGATTGGCTGTGGTGACCACAGTGGGAGGATGGGGCGTGCTCGCCGCCGATGCCGTTTCCAACACAAGTCTGGAACTCGTCGACCTGCCTGCCGACCTTCGCAACACGCTCGATGGTTTGTTGCCACCAAGGTGGAGCCGCAATAATCCGATCGATCTTGCCGGTGGCGAAACCAAAGACACTGTCCCAACGGTGCTTAACGCCGTTGTTGGTCATGAAGACATCGATGCGACATTGGTTCTCGGCATGGGAATTCAATCGAACCAAGGGAGACTCGAGCGCGAGGGACCGTTTTACCCCGATCACGGTTTGGAACGAATTGTTGCATTCCACGATCGCCAAGATTCACGCTATGCCGAAGTTGCGCTCGCAGCATCGGTAGCAGCCGACAAGCCTGTCCTCATTGCCTCCGAGCTCGCCATCGGCGACCCCAACAACGCAGCGGTCGCAGCGGTCCGTTCAACTGGGCACTACTGCTTCGCTTCAGCGGAACGGGCAATCGTCGCCATGAACCGACTATATGAACGCACGCTGTGGCTCGATTCGTTCGGACCGCCGAGCGGCGAACGGTAATGATGTCGATCGGTAAATCGATTTCTTCTTGTGCGTTGGCTCTCGCCCTCCTGCTTTCGGTCTCGTCAACTGCCTCTGCAGTCGAAAAAGGGGAGCCCGCAGTCACGTCTCAAGTGCCAACCACGCCGGTTCTCTCCGTACGACGTTTCCCAGGTGCGCTTCAAGCCGCCTCAAGTGATCCGGAACTGATCGCGTCTCTAGGTCAATATCTCAACAAAGTCATCGGGACAACTTGCGCTTTGGTTGAGCAAGATGGACGCGTGATCTTCAGCCACAAAGAGTCTGAGTCACTTTCACCCGCCTCAACGATAAAACTTGCGACTGCTATTGCGGCACTCGACATCTTGGGTCCTGATTCGACATTCACGACGAGGTTTGTTGCAAGCGAGGTGCTGAAGAACGGAGTGATTGAGGGTGATCTCTACGTAATCGGCGGGGGAGACCCGCTCTTCGCAACGACGGGTTACAAAACCTCCTTCGATGACCCGGATCAGTTCTATGAGGATCTGAACTCGCTTGCGGACACTCTCGCCGATGCAGGTGTAAGGCAAATCTCCGGGGGCATCGTCGGCGACGAGTCGAGATACGACGCCACGCGCTGGGTGCCTTCCTGGCCGACTCGGTATCAAATCGGTGGCACGGTGGCACCTCTCTCTGCGCTCCTCGTCAATGACGGGTCTACCGGTTACTCAGATACGCCATCTGATTCCACGGCGAACCGCAAAGCTGGCGATTCTCCGCTTCTTTTCGCGCAGACTCTCCGCACTGTTTTAAACGCCCGCGGCATCATGGTCGCTGGCGAAGCCTCGACCGGGCGTGCACCTACAGATGCTTCGGAGATTGCCTCGTTTGAGTCGGTTCCGATGACCGAGGTTCTTTCAGAGATGCTTACGAACTCCGACAACACGACGGCCGAACTGGTCACCAAAGAGATCGGCTTCCAGGCGAAGGGACAAGGAACAACCACAGCCGGGATTGACGCCATTAAGGAATCGTTGACCAGACAGGGTTTCGATCTCGCCGGTCTCGTCATGCTGGACGGTTCAGGGCTTGATCCAAACAATCGGATGACATGCACATTCGATCTCGCGTTGGTTTCAGCCATCTCGAAAACGCCGGAAGTTCTCGCCGCGCTGCCGATGGGTGGGCGCACCGGAACTCTTCGCAAACGAATGTTGGCAACTGCATCAACTGGGCGAGTGCGGGCAAAAACTGGCACCCTCAATTCCGTTAATGCTCTTAGCGGTTACGCCGATACCCCGCAAGGCAATGTCTTGACGTTTTCATTCATTCACAACGGCAACGACATCCGTACAACTGGCGTTGCCGATGGCTTTACAGACCGCCTGATGATCTATGCGAAGGGTTCCAAAATCGCATCACTCGGACCTCTTCCAGCCAAATGAGCGATTTTAAAAACTTTGGAGAAAGAGAACTTCCAATGTTTCCTCTTGGGAGCGTTGCCCTCCCCGGGGTTGGCTTACCTCTGCAGGTATTCGAACCCCGATACCGCGCCCTTATCCTGACGAGCCTGTCATCCGATCGACTCTTTGGTTCTGTGCTGATCGAGCGGGGGAGCGAAGTTGGCGGCGACGATCAGCGCACGGGTTTCGGATCTCTTCTCCGCATCATCGACGCTCAAGAAGATATCAATGGGAGGTGGTTCATAACCGCGGTCGGGGTTGAACGCCTTCGAGTGCTCGAGTGGCTCGACGACGACCCGTTTCCCCGAGCAATCGTCGACTCCTGGCCCGATGCTGCTGGCGACGCAGACTTGCCACTTCTCTTGCAACTTGCCATTTCGTTGTCTCTCGAAGTGGGGAGGCGTTCCGAATCTGCCGCAGATCTACAAATGGCCCTCAATCTCCTTGATTCAGATCCGACCACCGCCTCATTCCAGCTTCTTGCCCTGTCGGCGTTGGGACCAAGCGATCAATTCGAAGGATTATGCGCTGCGAGCACGTCCGACCGACTGGGGTTCCTGTGCGATTCATTGCGAGATCAACGTTCAGACCTCGATGCACTCGAGGCGTTGAACCGAAGGGATTCTCCTGACAAATAGGCGCTGGAAGGTTCAGACTTACGCCCCTTTTCCACCTCCACTAGCTGAGAGTGGGATACTTCGAGGACAAGCAGGGGCGCTTTTCCTCTTCCCCTGCCGTGAGACATCGAAGGAACCATCGTGGCGAGTTCAAAGTCGATAACGGAAACCGTCCAAGACCTCTGGGACCTTCTCGTTTCGTACGCAAGACAAGAGACCCTCGATCCTTTGCGCAATATCGGTCGCTACCTTGCATTTGGCGTTGGCGGGATGGTTGTGCTCACTCTTGGAGTGTTTCTCTTCGGTCTCTCCGGGCTTCGTGCATTGCAATCACAAACCGGGGACGTCTTCACCGGCTTTTGGTCGTTTGTGCCCTACCTCATCATTGCGTTGGTCTTAGGGGGACTCGTCGCCCTCTCAATCTCAAGGATTGGACGAGGCGGAGTTGGAACACAACCAGCCGCCACATCTCGGAAGGGCAGCAAATGAGCACCAACGGTCCGATTACCCGCGATCACATCGAAGATCGGTTTCGGTCGATACAGAAAGAGATTGAGGGCGTCGAATCTGAGGCCCGAAGCTTCACGGCAATCGCCGTGGCTGCTGTGGCGGTGACCGTGGTGGTGATCGTTTTTGCGCTTGGCAGTCGGCGTGGCCGAAAGCGCCGAACAATTGTTGAGATCCGACGCGTATGAGCATCATTTCCGACCTGCGGCGGAGGGCTCTTACCAAGGGGGTGTTCGGTGGAAGCAGGGTTTGGCTCATTCTCGGTATCGTCGCTTGGTCCTTCAGGGCGCTGAAGTGGGCACTGCGTCCGGATCCTAAAACTGTCTATAAGGGGAGGCTCCTCTTGGGCGAGACGATGGTCCTCACCCATGAGCCAGCCCCCCCAACGAGACGACAGCGACGGAAGGCAAAGAAGTCCGAGAGGCGCAGTCGGAGCAGGGCCGATCGTCGCTCTGGTCGCGCCTAGGTGTTTGGGCTCTCGGCCTGCGATCATGTTCGGGTGAAAGTCCGTCTCCATAACCCCCGTCGAGATCTCGAGATCGATGGTCCCATCACGATCATCAATTTGCTGGCGCGCCTCGACCTCAACCGCGAAGCCGTGCTGGTTGTTCGCGATGGCGAACTCGTCCCTGGGGATGAGTCCCTCGCTGACGATGATGCGATTGAAATTCGTCCAGTTATTTCGGGAGGCGAACAATGAAGTGCGTAACGT